>JAFSXQ010000099.1 GCA_017444005.1 Bacteroidaceae bacterium
CTTGTACACCTTGTACCGTCCCTCCACGACCACCAGCCCGGGGCACCTGCGTTTGGCCGTAGCCATGGGCAGCGCCGAGTGTACGCCGTACTTCCGCGCCTCATAACTGGCCGTCGCCACCACTCCGCGCGGCCCGTCGTAACCCACGGCAATGGGTAGTCCGCGCAACTCGGGACGGTCGCGCTGCTCGACACTGGCAAAGAATGCGTCCATGTCGATATGGATAATCTTTCGCTCTTCAGGTTTCATTCAAGTGAGCATCATCGAATGAACAGCGAGATTACCGAATTGGGGCATGCCTGACCTAGGCATACACGAAAAGGATTCAGAACGTTACAACTTGACTTTCTTCGACACGGGGCGCGACTCGTTCTGCAGACGGTCGAGGGCCGTGACCACGTAGACGTACTCCGTCTGTCCATTCAAGTAAGGCAGGGGCAGATAGGTGTCGCGAGTAATGGCCACGATGCGGCTGGGATTACCGATGTCAATGGGTTCAGCCTTCTGGAAACGGTACACGACGTACTGAATGGCTCGGTCCATCTCCTTGCGGGCCGTAGGGGCTGTCCAGAAGAGGATGTATCCGTCACGTGTCCACACGGGAGCAAGGCGTTTTACCCGTTTGGGAGCCTTCGAATCAATCCACGGCATTTCAGGCTGCAGGGAAGGATACTGGTGATAGGCCTGACGAAGGACGGTGGTATAATTGGCCGGGTTGTCGCACACTGCCTTGGCATACCACTGGCAACTGCCCAGCACACTGGGACAGGCACGCTGCATATTGTACTTCTGGAACACCTGATGCGACTGCGGGTTGGTGGTGTCGGCATACTTGACGGTGCGCTCCACGTCCTGACCGATGAAGAGCGGACGCCCTCCGGCATTGGCATCCCACCAACGGAGGAGTGTGGCATAGTCGGCGGCCTTGTTGCCTACCTCCCAGTAGAGTTGCGGAATGTTATAGTCGACCCATCCCTGACGCACCCATTCCAGGACGTCGGCATAGAGGTCGTCGTAGTTCTGCAGGCCATTGGTGGCACTGCCCAGGGGATCGCTGCTCAGGTTGCGGTAGATGCCGAAGGGGGACACACCGAACTTGACCCAGGGCTTCACACTGCGTATGGTCTGGAACATGTCGCGGATGAAGAGGTTAACATTCTGGCGACGCCAGTCGTCGAGACTCAGCCCATGTCCGTACTTGGCAAAGGTGTTGCCGTCGGGAATGGCCAGGCCCTGAACGGGATAGGGATAGAAGTAGTCGTCGATGTGGATGCCGTCGACGTCGTAGCGCTGGACGATGTCGGCCACCACCTGACAGATATACTGGCGATTCTCGGGTACTCCCGGGTCAAAAAGCCACAGGCCGTCGTACTCGAAGAAGCGGTCGGGATGCTGCAGGAAATATGCACTCGTGAGCGACGGTGTACCCTTGGTCTTTGCACGGAAGGGATTAATCCAGGCATGCAACTCCATGCCCCGCTGGTGGCACTGCTCCACCATCCAGGCCAGAGGGTCCCAATAGGGTTCGGGCACCTTACCCTGAACGCCCGTCAAGAAACGGCTCCAGGGTTCCATGTAACTCTGATAGAGGGCATCGCCCTCGGCACGCACCTGGAACAGGATGGCATTGATGCCCGTACGCTGCAACTCGTCAAGTTGATTGATGAGCGTCATCTGCATGCGGTCGCGGCCAATGCCGTTCCACTGGTTGTTGACACACTGTATCCATGCTCCGCGGAACTCACGCTTGGGCTGAAGTTGAGCCAAGCATTGCGTGCCGATGAAGAATGGAGACTGAAGAATGAAGAATAAAAGTGCAATTCGTTTCATGGTCATACGTGCTCTTTCTTTATTATTTATGCTTTACGAAAGACAAAAGTACAAAAAAATCCAGAAACACACAAAATAAGCAAGGAAATATTCGTATCTTTGCATTCCAAAATGGAATAGTATGGAAGACAGCATAAAGATAAAAGGCGCACGGGTGAACAACCTGAAGAACGTGGATTTGGAAATTCCCCGTAACAAGTTTATTGTCATTACGGGCGTGAGCGGAAGCGGCAAGTCGAGCCTGGCCTTCGACACACTGTATGCCGAAGGGCAACGGCGCTACGTGGAGAGTCTGTCGGCCTATGCCCGCCAGTTCCTGGGGCGTATGCAGAAGCCCGAGTGCGACTACATCAAGGGCATCCCGCCCTCGATAGCCATCGAACAGAAGGTGTCGAGCCGAAATCCGCGCTCCACCGTGGGCACGTCGACGGAAATTTACGACTACATGCGCCTGCTCTTTGCCCGTGTGGGGCACACCTATTCGCCCGTCAGCGGCAAGGAGGTGAGGAAACATACGACGGAGGACGTCATACAGACGATGCTCTCGTATGGTCGTGGCACCAAATTCGCAGTGCTCTGCCCCCTGCGTGTGCCAGAGGGCCGCACCCTGCGCGAACAGTTGGAAATGGAACTGAAGGCCGGTTTCGTGCGCGTGGAGGTGGACAGCGAGATCTTGCGCATCGAGGATTTGCTTAAAGTTGATAGGCTATCTTCAACCTTAAACCTGGTCATCGACCGCATGTCGGTAAGCGACGAAAAGGACGTCATTGCCCGTCTGGTGGACTCCGCAGAAACGGCCTTCTACGAGGGGGGCGGCGAGATGATGCTCCGCTTCTACCCGGCCGGCATCCTGCACCCGTTCAGCATGCTGTTCGAGGCCGACGGCATCACCTTTGAGGAACC
>JAFSXQ010000010.1 GCA_017444005.1 Bacteroidaceae bacterium
CCGTGCGACGGAAGCGCTCGGCGTGGAGGGCGTGGACGAACGTTTTGCCCAGAAGATGATGCAGATGACCGACGACATGGTGCCCTACAGCCCCTCCATGCGGCTCGACTGGGACTATCACCGTCCGATGGAGATTCACTATCTCTACACCCGTCCCTTGCAGTTGGCCCGCGAGGCCGGTCGGCCCATGCCCCGACTGGAGATGCTGGAGGCCCAGTTGCGGTTCATGGAGAGCAGCCGCCAGTGACGGGACGAGCCGTCGTCAATGACCCGAGGCGAAACTGATGGCGTGCAGGTAAGCCAGCAGGGCCATCTTGCCGCGCATGGTCTCGCGAGGTGTGAACTCACTGTTTACCCACAGATAACGTTGGTTGAAGTACGACTCCTGTCGTGGCCACCCGCCGTTGTCCCACGAGGGATAGCACTGGTCGAGCAGTATGCGTGCGTCGCCGCCGTTGCCTTTCGTCCAAGTCTCCGTTCCATTGAACGGGGTTTGTCCCGGATGGGTGCCCGGTGCGCCGTCGTTACGGCCAGTGTTGTAGGCATCGGTGATGCAGCGCTGCCCCAGCCCCGTCATTTCCACGATATTGCCCGGGTTCCGGCCCATTGCCCATGAGGCTTCGGTGTGCATGACATGTTCCAGGTGGCGCCGTCGGGTAGTGTCCGTCTCAATGTAATGGGCCAGCATCACCAGTTGCACGTTTTCTGCCGTATGCCATCGGGCGTCATTGGCCGCACGTCGCGACGGACGCAGGTCCATGTGCCGTATGTTGTAGTCCTGTGCATGGCTGCGCACGCTGGAGAGCAGGTCGTTGTAGTGCTCCGGATAGTGGCGTCGGCGCGGACAGGTGAGGTAGGCCGCAACGCCCCACCCCTGACAGAAACGGGGCATTCCGCGCTGCCACGCGCGATTGAAGATGAGCGAACGTCTGTCCTTCACCATACTCTCCCCCACCATGATGCGTTCCCACTCTCGGTCGCCCGTCACGTTATAGAGGAAGGCGGCAGCCATGTGGCGGAAGTCGCGCCCGCGCATGCCTATCGTCCCCATGTCCTGCACGTCGTCGAGTTGCTGATTCGCCTGGCGGCTGGCAAAACGGAAGGCGCGGATGGCCTCCTGGGTGTAGTAGCGGCGTAACGATTTGTTGCCCTGTAGCCGGAAGGCCTCGGCCAGCATGGCACAGTTGGCAGCATTGGCCCATGCCGCCATAGTGGTGCAACCGGCCTGGAACATGGTCCTCCAGTTCGAACGGGGATTGGTGACACCCTGCGCGTATGCCTCACCGTCGCGAATGCTCAAGAAGAAGTCCACCTCGTTACGGGCCTCGTCGATGAGGTCGGGGATGCCGTTGCCACTCTCGCGTATGCCCAGGTTGTCGTCGTCGGGCATTCCTCCCGTTAGGATATACGGCAGCAGTATGTCGTAGATGTTGGCCACATGGGCCAGATGGCGGTCCCAGTCGAAGGCGTCGGAGTGACCGCCCCGGACGCTTGTCGTCGTGGGATTGCCCGGCAGGCGGTGCTCCCAGAAGGTCGACTGCTGCGGCAGGCGCGAGTGCGGTTCGTCCCACACGTCGCCACCAATTTCCCTCCAGTCGGGATGCCAGGGATGGAGGTCGGTCTTGTAGATGATGAGTTCCCGAGGCTCCACGCCTGGCAGGAAGCGCGGCTGTCGGGGTACGGGGAAGACGTTCCCCGGGTCGTTGGGTTCGCCTATGCGCATGTAGTAGTAGCCGCGCACGCTGTAGCGATAGGGCTGGCGGTAGACCGTGTCCGCAACGGTGAAGTCCATGCTGCACCCGACGTCCTCCAGCACCAGGCGGTAGCGACCGGGCCGGGGCGCCCCGAAGTCGATGTTCCATACATCCGTGCCCACGAGGTTCTTGCCTCCCGCTTCGTTCGCGGCATCCGCCCTTCGTTTCCACAGGTTCACCCGGCCGGCCTCGTACCGTTCTCCCGTCTCCGGCTGATAGAGCCAGACCTGCCGGCCCTCCCATTCCCCATAGTCGCGCCCCCCACCGTCACCCAGCCATTGGTAGAGGTCGGCGACATGCACCGCCTCGCTGGGTACGTAGCCGATGATGTTCACGTGCAGGGCTTCCGACGGCGTGTTCCACACATCGAAGCGAACGCTGGCCGTCGGCTGGTCCGAACCGATGTCCGCGGGAATGCTCAGCGCGTAGTTGCACCCCTGCCGCATGGGCTTGGGCAGACGCAGGTAGAGCCAGTGGTCCAGTTCGCTCCGCAATGCGTGGCTGGTATTCATGGGTTTCGACTTGCGCCACACCGCCGTAGGGCGTTGTGTGCCATACGCGGCGTCGTCGGCCGACGTGATGCGCCATCCCCCGGTCTGCTGCGCCCGTTCGGTGCGGAGCCGCGACCCGAAGGTCAGCAGCGTGTCGTCGCCCTCCACGAAGTAGTGTCCCAGGTAGGCACTGCGCCCCGTCCCGTCGTCGCGATAATGCACCTCACCGTCGCGGAAGTGCACCATCAAGTAGTCCTTGTCGATGACGTGCAGCCCCACCAGTTTGGTAGCATTCAGGGACATGCAGGGCATAAACAATGTCAGAAGGGTGAATTTCAGCCACGTCCCGACATCTGTGTTGTGATTTATCCGCATTATAATAGGTTTAGTATGGCAAAAGTACGATTTTATTGGCAGAATATCGAAGAATAGGTATACATTTTTAAACATGCATGCTGTAATATTCGGGAAAAATGTGTAATTTTGTTGTTGCAAAGATATTTATTCAATAAAAACAGATTGCCATGAATACTAAGTTGGTTGGTAAAATAGTTGGAACAATAGTTGGATTTGCTGTTGCTTTCTTCGTCGTTAAGACATGTAGTAAGAACCCGCTGGAGCAGGCCGTAGAGCAGGCAAATAAGGAATGTCCGGTAGAGATTGACCTCATGACAACTATGCACAGTGTTGAACTTGATGGCAAGGAAGTTGTGCTTACGTTCTTGATGGATGAATATTACATCAACATGGAGTTGTTGGCAAACAATCCGGAAAGCATGAAGGAGAATGTAATGGCAACGTATGCTAATCCGAATGACGAAATGAAGTCGTTCCTGAAACTGATGGTGAATTCCGGTGCCAATGTGCGTATCGTGTATAAAGGAAAAGATACGGGAGAGACAGCCGAAGTGACACTGAGTACGGATGAACTGAAGAATTGTTTGTCCGGCAAAACGGTAACGCCTGAAGAAAGGTTGATGGCCGAGGTGCAGATGGCCAACCAGATAGTGCCGATAGAATTGGGAAATGGAGTAACGATGTCGTACGTTTCCGTTGAAAAAGAGACGGTATTCTATGTCTATGAAATAGATGAAGCGGTGATGTCATTGGACGAATTCAAGGAAAACTATTCATTTGAAGTCATTAAAGATAATATTAAGGCCTCCCAGACAGCAGAAAGAGAGTTTTATGTGAAGGTTGCTGATACGGGGCGTGGTCTCGGATACCGCTATACAGGAACGAACAGCGCCGATAAGCAGGAGTATATCATCCCGAATAATGAACTTGTGGAGTTGTTACATAAATAATAGTTTTGTGCTCTTTCTCAAGGATAATCTCAAGATACTATGGAAACAAAGAAAGTAACCGCCCCGCGCTTTCAAAGCGATGCGGAGAAAGAATTGATTTTGCTGCGCATCACCGGCGAGGACCGTCCGGGGCTGACGGCCAGTTTCATGGAGATACTGGCGCGCTACGATGCCGACGTGATGGACATTGGTCAGGCCGACATCCACAACACCCTGTCGCTGGGCATCATGATATACGTCGACGAGGCCAATTCCGGCCAGGTGATGAAGCACGTCCTGTTCAAGGCTTCGGAACTGGGCGTCACCGTCCA
>JAFSXQ010000100.1 GCA_017444005.1 Bacteroidaceae bacterium
ATTAAATGTGTAAATGCTTTTTCGGGGTGCAAAGTTACATATTTTCCACGTAATACGTGCGCAATCGTGGGCATTTTTAATGAAAAATAACATAAATAATTGCTCGTGTCGGAAAAAATCCGTAAGTTTGCATGGATTATGAGCAAGAAATGACAACGCAGGAAGTAGTATTAAGCGAAAATCTGGAACAGACGTTGTCGTCGGCCATCGGCAAGGTGGACTACGACCGCCTGTTCGTGCTGACCGATGAAACGACGTTGCGCCTGTGCTGGCCGTTGGTCAGCGAAATGGCCTGTATGCAGGGGGCACAGATGATAACCATCGGAGCCACTGACGAAAACAAGACGCTGGACTCGCTGGCTCACGTCTGGACCCGGTTGCAACAGGGCGGTGCCACGCGCCACAGCCTGATGGTGAACCTGGGCGGGGGCATGGTGACCGACCTGGGCGGTTTTGCCGCCAGTACGTTCAAGCGCGGCCTGGCCTACATCAACGTGCCCACGACGCTGCTCTCGATGGTCGACGCCTCGGTGGGCGGCAAGACGGGCATCAACTTCGGCGGCCTGAAGAACGAGGTGGGCGTGTTCAACTGCGCCGCGACGGTCATCCTGGATGCCGAGTTCCTGCATACGCTGGATTATGAGAACCTGGCCTCGGGCTATGCCGAGATGCTGAAGCACGGTCTGATAAGCACCGAGGAAAACTGGGCCGAGTTGCTGCGCTTCGACCTGCACCATGTCGACTATCGCGCACTGGGGCGGCTCGTGGCCAAGAGCGTAGCCATCAAGGAACGCATCGTGGAGCAGGACCCGCTGGAGCACGGTCTCCGCAAGGCCCTGAACCTGGGGCACACCGTGGGCCACGCCTTCGAAAGCCTGGCCATGATGGAGAACCGCACCGTGCTGCACGGCTACGCTGTGGCCTGGGGGCTGGTGTGCGAACTCTACCTGAGTGCCAAGCGTGCGGGCTTCCCCACCGACAAGATGCATCAGACGGCACAATTTGTGCGCGACACATACGGCACATTCGCTTTCGACTGCAAACAGTACGACCGCCTCTACGAACTGATGACGCACGACAAGAAAAACACGGCCGGACAGGTCAACTTCACGCTGCTCGGCGACGTGGGTGACCTGCGCATCAACCAGACGGCCACACGCGAGGAAATCATGGAAATGCTGGACTATTACAGAGAATCAAACTAACCAACTAATCTTTTCATAACTAAAATCTAACTACCGATGAGAAAACTACTACTAACTATGGTCGTCATGCTCGTAAGCCTGACGGCCGGCGCACAATGGACGAAGCCTGTGCCCAAGGGACAGCCCCTGGCCACAAGCGCGGAGTGCTATCTGTACAATGTGGATGCCGACGGCTTCCTCTGCGGTGCCAACGACTGGGGCACGCGTGCCAGTGTGGTGCCCATGCACGGCCATAAAATCTGGCTCGAGAAGTTCGAGTACGAAGGCCTGGCATGGGACGGCAAGTCCTACTTCATCTGGAATGCCATCGAGGACGGCGGCATGAAGGGTCAGAACGGTGTCATGTTCATGAGCGATGCCTCCAACTTCTGGGTCGACCGCGCCGTGGACAGCGACGATGCCAAGCAGTTTGGCGGATTCGTGTTCGTGGAGCAGGACGACAACATCTACAAGATACAGCCCACGGCCAGCACGGAGAACTTCATCGGCATGAAGCCTGTCGTCAACGACAATCGTCTGTACCTGAACGTTGCCGAGGTGGAAGGCGGATTCGCTGCCGAGGAGTTCCTGACGCGCTGGATCTTCGTGTCACCCACCGACTACGCTGCCCATAAGGTCAACGTGGAACGCTACGAGGTGGCCCTGGGACTGGGCAAGGCCCTCGAAGCGGTGAAGGCACAGAGCCCTTCGGTCGACGTGGCTGCGGTGGAGGCTGTGTATAACAACACCAACAGCACGGCCGAGCAGTTGCGCGAAGCCCACAAGCAACTGGCCCAACTGGCTGCTTCTGCGGATTCGCCGGTCGACGTGACGGCTGCATTCGTCACGAATCCCACCTACCAGTATAACAACAACGAGGGCTGGAGCGGCGACGTGCCCGGTTTCCAGTACTTTGGCAATGCCGAGCGCTACAACGGGACCATCGACCACTATCAGGACCTTGCCGGACTGCCCAATGGCGTATATCAGGTCGTGGCAACCGGCTACTACCGTTCGGGTTCCAACGACCTGGATGCCCAGCACTATGCTCAACTGCAGGACGGCGACGGTGTCGGCGGCATGGACTTCGAGAACTTCAAACTCTATGCCAGCAACGACTGGTACACCGGTGAGGTTGCCTTCCCCCTGCAGAACTCCGGCGCATCGACGGATGTCGTGGAAGGTTCTACCAGTACGGTCCTCACCACGTATGGCTATGTGCCTAACAACATGGAGACGGCTGCCGTCTACATGCATGCCGGGCAATACGCTCCCACATCGTTGCTGGCCTTTGTCAACGATGGCAAACTCACCATTGGTGTGCGCAAGACCCAGACCATCGGCGACGACTGGGCCATCTGGGACGACTGGCAGTTGCTGTATGCCGGCAGTTCGGACGACACCTATCAGCGTGCTGCCCAGGAACTTCTGGAGACCAATGTCAATCTGGAGGACCTCATCGAGAACAATCCTGAGATGTACTACCAGCACAGCGTGTACGATGCCTATAAGGCCGCTGTGGAAACCCTGGGCGGAGCCACTGCCGCAGCCGACATCGTGACGGCCATCAGCCGCTACAACGAGACTTACCGCACTCTGCAAACCAGCATCAGCGCCTACGCCGTATTCTACAAACTCTTTGCCGAGGCCAAGGCCTGGCTCGAGAATAAGAACAGCGACTCCGACGAGGTGGCTCTGCTGGCCGATTACCTGAGCAGCGAAAGCGAGGAAGGCTACAATGGTCATGGCAGTGGCGACTACATTCTTATAAACGGTACGCTGAACCCCGAGGAACTGGAGGCAGAGGCAACCTATCTGAACCAGATCTGGAACGACGCTATGGCCAACAGCATGGCCGACGGCGACGACTGCACCGCTATGCTGAAGAACCCCAACTTTGCCGATACGACGGGTTGGACGTATGGCAACAGCGTGACACTGGCCCCCGACAATGTGCAGATTATGCAGGGCTGGAACGTGGTGTTC
>JAFSXQ010000101.1 GCA_017444005.1 Bacteroidaceae bacterium
CGCTGCGTCATCACCGAGAGCCTGGCGCGGCGGATGTTTGCCGACCGCAACCCTATCGGCGAGGAACTGCAACTGGTGGGCAACCGCAGTGTGATTATCGGCAATCAAAATCCCTACGACAGCACACTGGTCTATACTGTGGCGGCGGTCATCGAAGACCTCGACCGTACGGTGCTGCCCGGCGAGACGCAGGTCATCGCCAGCATGAAGCGCTACCCGCAGGTGATGGGCTACGAACTGACGAACAGCGTGGCGGCCTACGGCTCTACGGGCACGTGCAAGGCCTTCCTGATGCTGCGCCCCGGGGCATCGCTCGACGACAAGCGGGAACTCATAGAGAAGCACTTGAAGGACAACTACCCCATCTGGGGCATGTTCAACGACGAGTATAAGTTCTCACTCACGCCACTGCGCGAGATGGTGTTCGCCCCGCAGAACAACGGCCTGGGGCTGGAGAAAGGCGACCGCAACCGACTGCGCATCCTCATCTCCGCCGTGCTGGCCATCCTGTTCTTCGCCGTCAGCAACTACATCAACCTGACGGTGGCCAACACGGGCTTCCGTGCCAAGGAGATGGCCACGCGCCGGCTCTTCGGCTCTACGGGCACGGCCATATCGCTGAAACTCGTGGCCGAGAGCACGCTGATGGTGCTCGTCTCGTTCGCCATCGGCTTGGGGTTGGCGCTATACTTCGAGGCAGAGGCCGCCGAATTGTTCAAGGGCAAGATAGCCCTGCTGCGCGATGCCAGCCCGGCGACGGTTGGCGTCTGCCTGCTGTTCATCCTCCTGACGGGCATCGTCTCGGGCATACTGCCGTCGTGGCAACTGTCGCGCTACCAGCCCATCGACATCGTGAAGGGCACGTTCCGCTTCCGTTCCCGCATGGTGTTGGGCCGCCTGTTCATCGTGGTGCAGAACATCATCACGGTCACGATGCTCACCGCCGGACTCGTCATCTGGCTGCAACTGCGCCACCTCATCGCGGCGCCCTTGGGCTACAACACGGAAAACCTCTGGTATATCAACTCCGAGTCCGAGGACTGCCAGACGGTGAGGGCCCGGCTGGAGGCCATGCCCTTCGTGGAGGCGGTGGGCGAGTTCAGCGGAACGAGTTTCACTAACGGCAGTTCGAACGTGACGACCATCACCCGCGACAACAAGTCCGTGAGCCTCTACATGACGCGGGTGGACTCCACCGCCTTTGCGCTCTACGGCTTGGAGGTGCTGAAGGACAACGGCCTGACCGATGGAGGCTTCTACCTGACGGAGGAGGCCATGCGCCAACTGGAGTACAACGACACGACGCGCCTGCTGGACTTCGGCAACGGCGAGAAGGAGCCCATAGCCGGTGTGCTCCGCGACTTCCACCGGAGCAACGTCCTCACTCACGCCCAGCCCGTCTCCGTCCGGCTGGTGAAGGAGATAAAGAACCCCTACTTCCTGGTGAAGACGAACGGCGACCGAGGGGCAAAGGAGGCCTTCACCCGGCTCTGTGAGGACATGGGCTACGAAGCCCGCACGATAGAGTGGCGCGTAAGGAGCCTGGAGGAAGACGTGGCCGAGACGTTCGAGGACAACCGGAACACGCTCCGCATCGTCACGCTCTTCACCCTCGTGGCCGTGGTCATCTCCGTCATGGGCTTTGTGGGCATGTCTCTCTTCTTCGTGCGCCAGCGCCGTAAGGAGATAGGCATCCGCAAGGTCGTGGGCAGCACGTCGGGCGAGGTGGCCGTGCTGATGCTCCGCACGTTCTGCACGCCCCTGTTGCTGTCCTTCCTCGTGGCCGTGCCCCTGGCTTGGTACATCATGGAAGGCTGGCTTCGCGACTTCGCCTACCGTATCGCCCTCTCCCCCTGGATGTTCGCCCTGACGTGCCTCTTCTCCCTCCTCGTGGCCGTCCTCTCCGTCGGCTACCTCATCGTCCGCACCGCCCAGGCCAACCCCGTGGAGGCGATAAAGAGTGAATAAAGAAAAATGTAATAGACATGACAAGTTACCTTCATTTCCTTTCGAGAAACAAACTGTACACGTGCATCGAGGCCTTCGGCATGGCCTTTGCGCTGGGATTCGTCATCCTGCTCGTGGCGTATGCCAAGACGGAGTTCGACGTGGGCAAGAGCATCAAGAATGCCCGGGAGATATATGTCCTGGGCACTGGCGACATGTCTGGTATGACGCTGGACACGCCCGTAGAGTTCTTCCCGCAGATGCCCGAAATCGACACATGGACACGCATCGTGAACGGTGAGGAGCAGGATGTCATGGTCGGGGACGAATACTTCAACGTCAAGTCGGTGTTTGTCGACTCCACCTTCTTCCAGTTCTTCGACTTCCGACTGACGGGCTGCGACCGCCAGCGTGTGCTGACGAGCGAGGACGAGGTCATCGTGGCAGAGTCCTTTGCCCGCAAGGCATTCGGCACCGAGGAAGCCGTGGGCAAGCAGTTGCGGGTGGGCGACAAGGCCTTCACCGTCTGCGGTGTAGTGCAAGACTTCGGGCGCAAGGACCTCTTCCAGCCCGTTGACCTGTTCTTCAGCATCAAGCGAGCCTACGACTACTACCAGCGCATGGACAACTTCGGCAACACGCTCACATTCCTCACCCTGAAGGCTGGTGCGGACAGTCAGACCGTGGCCCGGAAACTGCTGGAGAAATACACGGAATACTGGCGAGAGTTCTATGCCGAGGACAATAGTTCGGGCAAGATGCTATGGGGCTCCACGCTCACGCGCTTCGACGAGGTCTATTTTTCATCGCTCAAAAGTTATACCGTCATCAAGAAAGGCAACCGCAATCTCGTGGAGGTCCTGTTGCTCGTGGCCTTCGTGCTGCTGGTTTCGGCCTGCTTCAACTACATCAACCTCTCTGTGGCCCTCACCAGCAAGCGTGCCAAGGAGATGACGATGCGCCGCGTGCTGGGTGCCCAGCGGTGGGCCATCGTGTTGCGCTACATTGGCGAGGCCTTCGTCTTCACTGCGGGCTGCTTCCTGCTGGGCTGCCTTGTGGCCCACCTGCTCCATCCGCTCCTGGAGGAATGGCTCACCACGACCATCCCCCTCTGGCCCGACTGGCCGACCCTCCTCGCCGGTCTCTCCGTTCTGCTGTTGCTCTCCGTCGTGTCCAGTCTGCTGCCCGCCACGCTCGTGCTGCAGTTCCGACCGTTGGACGTGGTGAAGGGCACGTTCCAAGTGAAGAACAAGATGGTGTTCAGCCGCATCTTCATCGTCGTGCAGAACATCATCAGCACGACCCTGATTGCCGTAGCCCTGACCATGACCCTGCAGATGCACCACCTCCTGACGCTGCCCACTGGTTACGAGACCGACAGCCTCATATACGTCGAGGCCTGGGACATCGGTTACAATCCCGAGCGGCAGGAGATTCTCCGCCAGCGCCTGCTTTCGCTTCCCCAGGTGGAGGCCGTGGGGCGGGCCGGCAGTATGCCGTTCAATGCCAGTTACAACGGTTTACAGGATGCAGAAGGCAACACATCGTGGATATGCTTTTCGAGCATGGACACCATTGCCTTCCGCCTTCTGGGCTTCCACATCGCCGAACGCTACTCCGCTCCCACCGATAGCCTCTGCTGGATAGACCGCGACACCCAGCAGCGCTATCAGGTCAGTGCGGCCCATCCCACCATCGACGGCGACGCAGGGGGAACGACGGGCGTCATCTCCATGCAACCCCGGTACACGGTGTGCGGTGTAGTCGAGAACTATCGCGCTGGCATGGCCAACTATCCTCCCAAATTTGAGGATGCTCACAACGTGATTAGGCTTCTCGCTCCCGGCGATTGGTCGTGGTGTTTCGTTGCCAAGGTTCGCGGTGACCGCACAGAGGCACTCTCTGCCATCCACAAGGCCTGCACCGAGGTGGCTCTGGAGGTGACCGGCTACCCTAAGGAACTCAGTTGCACCTACCTCGACGACCTGCTGCGCGACGCCCTCGCCCAGGAGCGCCACACCATGCAACTCGTCCTGTGCTTCATGTTCATCTCGATCCTCATCTCCGCCCTCGGTCTCTTCGCCATGTCGCTCAACTACTGCGAGCAGCACAGTCGCGAGATAGCCCTCCGCAAGATTATGGGTGCCACCGTCCGCGAGTCGGCATGGAAACTCTCCTGGCCGTTCATCGCCCTCTCGCTGATGGCCGTGGCCCTGGCCGTGCCGCTGTGCGTGAAGGTCATGCACCGCTACTTGCAGGACTTCTACTACCAGATACCCTTCCCCTGGCTGGTCATCCCCGTGGCTGCGCTCATAGCCATCGCCGTCGTCGCCCTGTCCGTCCTGGGTCTGACCCTGCGGATAGCCACAAGGAACCCCATAGAAGGAATAAAAACGGAATAAGAAAAAACTATGAACAATATGATGAACATTCGTGGACAACACAACGGAAC
>JAFSXQ010000102.1 GCA_017444005.1 Bacteroidaceae bacterium
CAAGTCGGCATCGATGATTTCCTGCATGCGCTGCCGGATGCGCTTGACATCGGCTTCTTCGATGGGGCGGTTGATATACAGTTCGCAATAGTAGCCGCGACAAACGGGCGCACCGATGATGAGGCATCCCTCGGGATAGGTGTCCTCCACGGCCTTGGCCAGGACGAAGAACAGCGAGTGGACGTAGGTACGCATGCCGTCGGCAGAGGTCAGATCCAGCAGTTCCACATCCTTGCTGTTATAGAAACGGTAGTTCAAGCCTTGAACCTTGTTGTTGATGCTGGCGCAGACCGGACCGTGATTCATCGTGGCGCCTGACTCCAGGTAGACATCATTAACCGAACAGCCCAAGGGCATGGGGAATGTCTTCCCCGTGTTTTTACAACGTATTTTTATTTCGTTGGCCATCTTTATATGTTGCGAATTACGATTTATTAGCGGATGAATATCTTTTTGCCATTGACAATGTACAGGCCCTTGGTGGGTTTGCTTACGCGTCGGCCACTCAGGTCGTAGAACGTCTCATTTCCTCCATTTCTCATCCTCTCATTTTCCACAGATTGGATGCCCGTGATGTAGTCAATCTCGTAGTCGCCGTAGTAGTAGAGGCGGAAGTTGTCGAAGATGCTCCAGTCCTTGCTCACACTCGACGCCAGCCGTATGCCCACCTTCATCGTGGCTGCGGTTGTGGTCTTCACCATCACGCTGTTCTCGTACAGTCCGGCATCGAACCACTTGCTGGCGGCCAGCATGTTGTTGGGCGCATACAGGGTACCCTGTTTGCTGGTGGAGCCTCCGAGCGACTTCTCCTGGGCGTCGGCCCAGATGTTCTTCACCTTCTGGCTCTTGGACTTCAGGTAGATGATGGTCTTTATGGCATCCGTACCGCCGGTGTAGGCCGTGTACGTATCGGCGGCCGAGCCCGGGCGCTGGAAGGCCTGCACCCGCAGTTCGTAGGTACCGACGGGCACCTTCTCGGTTGTCGTCTGGTTCAGATCGAAGGTCGTCTCGTAGAACTCGCAGCACGAGTAGTTCACGGTTCCCGGGTTGTTCCATCCGTTGGCTCCGTCGTCGAAGTTGGGATTGACGAGCAACCAGGTCAGGTCGATAGGCCGGCTCATGTCTGTCACCTTCACTTCGGCCAGGAAGGCCAGGGCGGCCGTCTTGAGTTCGTTGAGGGCCGCCACCACTTCTTCGGGCGAGGTGTAGCCGTCCTTGGCCGTCGCGATGGCGGAAAGGACGTCGGTCAGCGCCTTGTCGGTGGCTTCCGGGTCGGCATCGCCGTCCTTCGTGGTGTGCGGCGTGTTCGCCATCTTCTCCACGTTGGCAAGCATGGTCTCCAGGTCGGCCATCACGGTCTTCACGGCTCCGCTCCGGTAGGCCTGCATCTCAGTCTCGGTCAGGAACAGCCAGCGCTGGCTAGTGGCCGAGTTCGAGAAGTCGAGCGACTTCGAGGCGACGGCGGCATCGCCGGCCTGCAGCGTGTTGGCTCCTTTGTTATAGGTTATCCAGTAGCCCGTTCCGGTGTACTGGTCCATCGTCGTGGTCTGCCGGGCCGGCAGCAGGTGGAACTTGTCGGCCGATGCCGGTGCGTTGCGCGTAACGCTTTTGAATCCGCTGCTATACGTCAGGTAGCGTCCCGTGCCCACATTCTGGAAGATGTAGTACGACGTCTTGGGGTCGTATGTGATGTACCATGCGAAGTTGTCGCTTTGCTCGGCATCGTAGCCCTCCATGCGCAGGGCACCGGTCGAACTCACGGTCAGGAAGTTCACGTTGCCGGCATCCTCGCTGGTCAGGAAATACTTCTGGTTATCCGTCTGCTGGAACACGTAGGCCGGTGTAGCGAAGCCCACGTCCCACGAGCATACGAGGCCGTCCTGGTGCAGGGCGTGCGTCGTGAACACGTTACCATAGTACAGTATGGTACTCTCGGGGTTGTACGTGTCCTCGTGGGCACCGTTGATGCCGTAGGGCCACATGTGGGTGTTGTCGCCCGTCAGCGTGGCCGAAGCGTCGTTTTGCAGGAACTTTATCACCTGGTTGGCCCTGGGACCCAGCCACAGGCCGCGACTCGTCTCGGCTCTGAGGTTTGCGTTGTTGTACCATTCGCCCGTGGTGCCCACGCCCACGCCGTGGTTCGTCTCGTGCAGTATGGTGCCCGTCTGCTGGTAGGGTACGTTCTGGCTCACGCGCATCCATCCGCCGTACGAACAGTCGGCCGTTCCGCCGCCTGCACCGGAGCCCGGCACGTAGTGTACGTTCAGGTTGAAACCGCGTATGTTGGCTAGGTTGTCGTAGAGCCACTTCACCTCGTTCACGGCCGAACCGATGCGGAAGTTCGTCTGTTCGTCGCCGGCGTTGTCGTAGACGGTGGTCACGTTGCCCTTGGGCAGTGTGGCTATCTTCACCACGTCGCCGTAGGCCACTTGCCAGGTGCTGGTGATGGCGTAGGCGCGAACGTAGTAGACGGTGGCCGGCTGCATGTGCTCCATGCAGTAGATGTTGCCGTTGTTCGAGAAGTAGCGGGTCGAGCGGTTGTCGAAGATGGTCGGTTCGGGCTCGGTGCTCCAGCAGAAGCCGCGCTCCTTGGTGCTGCCCTTCACGGTCAGTCGGCCCAAGGCGATGGTGACGCCTGTCGGGACGAAGGGCTCTGTCGTCACTGTCGGCACGGAGCCCGTGGCGTTCTGTATGCGATACTCCAGTGTGGCGCGGCTCAGTGTCCTGGCCATGTCCTCGGCCAGTTTCTGGTATTCCTCATCGGGGTACATCACCTTCTCGGTAGTCAGTTTCTTAGCCTCGTCGATGGCGGTCTGCAGGGCCGGGCCCGTCACGCCTTCGCCCACCACGCTCTCGGCTTCGGTGATGAGTTTCTGCAACTCCAACTTCAGGCTGTCTTGCACGATGCCGTTCGAATAGAGGCGGAAGTTGTCGACGCTCACCCAGTTGCCCGTTGCCGCCTTACACTCGAATCCGATGTCGGCCTTGCCCTGGAGCACGGTGAACACGACGCTGTACTGTGCGCTGTCGGTCACCTCCACTTGCTCGTCGCCGGCTATCAGGTGGGCTCCCGTCTGCGCTGCGGTCTTGCCCTGCTGTATGTTCTGGGCACCGGCCACCAGCGTGTAGGTGCCTGTGGGCAGGCCCGTCAGTGTCTGCTTCATGCTCCCGTTGCCGGCCTTGCTGCCGCTGGACACCCATTTCTGCATGTACACCATGCCGCTTTTCTGTTTGAACGAATTGTTCGTCTCGAACGTCATATTCTCGTTCACCCAGCCTGCGAAGCGTGCCTCGAAGTTGGGGTTGTCGATGTACTTGCTGGTAACGTCGGTTTGGGCCTGGCAAGTTGAAAATTGAAAATTGAAAGTTGAAAGTTGGGCTATGCCCCCCATCAACATGGCACTCATCAGTATTAATCTTTTTGCGTTCATGGTTTTATATATATTTATTTATTTTTAATTTTCAATTTTCAACTTTCAACTTCTCAATAAACTCCTCCATGCCCTCGCTGGCACCCTTCATGATGTGGTGCAGGCGGTGCGTCGAGTTCCAGGGCACGGGCTTGGGGTCGATGAGGTAGATGGGAGCCTCCTCGGGCACGTAGTGGATGAGGCCGGCTGCCGGATAGACATTCAGGCTGGTGCCGATGATGAGGTAGATATCGGCCTGTGCCGACAGTTCTGCCGCCCGTTCGATGTTGGGCACGGCCTCGCCGAACCACACGATGAAGGGGCGGAGTTGACTGCCGTCCTTGGCCAGGTCGCCCATCTTCACCTCGCAGTGGTCCGCGGGCAGGGTTTCGATGAAGCGCGGATTGTTCGGGTCCCAACTGCTGCACACCTTCATCAGTTCGCCGTGCAGATGCGTCACTTTCGTGCTCCCGGCCCGCTCGTGCAGGTTGTCCACGTTCTGGGTGATGATTTCCACGTCGAACTGCTTCTCCAGTTCGGCCAGCAACTCATGCCCACGGCAGGGCCGCACGTTCTGCAGTTCCTTGCGGCGTGTGTTGTAGAACTCAGTGACTAACTGCGGGTTCCGTGCCCATCCCTCGGGCGTGGCCACGTCTTCCACGTTGTAGGTGTCCCACAGTCCTCCGCTGTCACGGAAGGTGCTGATACCACTCTCGGCGCTCATGCCGGCACCTGTCAATACAACCAGTTTTTTCATGCCTTTCGTCTTTTATTGCCCACAAAACTACGAAAAAATCGCGGCTTCACCAAATAAATGGGTCTATTTAAGTTTCGCGGGCACAAAACATTTGTAACAATGCGAGGAAATCACTAACTTTGCCCTGTATAACCGATACCGTAACATGAAAAAACTGCTTCCTCTGCGCCACATCGTGCTGCTCATGGTGGCGATGGCGTCCCTTTCCTCGGCCACACCCGTCGTGGCTCAGCCACAGCCCTCCGTAGGCGAAAAGACGACGGCCCTCCCCGCTTCGGCCTGGGAGGCGTCGGAGTGGATATCCGTAGCCGATGCCCCCGTTGCCAAGGGACGTGCAGACCTCACCTTCAGGGCAGCGGACGGTGCCAGTTGGTTCGTCTCGACCATACGGAACGACCGGAAGGTGAAGTCGGCCCGCTGGATGACCTGCGGACTGGGCATCTACGAACTCTACCTGAACGGCAAGCCCGTAGGTGAGGAGATTCTGAAGCCGGGATTCACCCATCCCGACAAGACGAAGCGGTCGTTCACCTACGACCTTACGAAAGCCTTCGCCCGCAAGCAGGGCGAGGAGAACATGCTGGCCGCCCAGGTCACGCCCGGCTGGTGGGCCGACAAGATTGTCACCCCTGGCGAGAAGGAGGGCATGATGGGGCAGAAGTGCGCCTTCCGCGGCGTGCTGGAGGTCGTCTACACCGATGGCAGCCGCCGGCTCTACGGCACCGATTGCGACCACTGGAAGGCCGGAATTGCCGGACCCGTGAAGCATGCGGGCATCTTCGACGGCGAGAACTACGATGCACGCCAACAGCCGGGCTTTGCCGACCTGCAGCGCCTCTCGCGCCCCGAGCGGAATACGGAGTTCCGGGGCGAGATTCTGCCCTCCGAGGGGGCTGAGGTCTATCTGCGGCGCGACCTGGCCCTGCACCCCGTTCAAGTCTACGTGTGGGAGGGTACGACGGGAGCCCGGCAATCCGACAGACGCGAGGATGTGGAGTATGGGCGAATCGTCGTGAAACGCCAATACGGCCCCGGCGAGCGTATCGTGCTGCATCCGGGCGAGACGCTCGTCGTGGACTTCGGGCAGAACAGTTCGGCCGTTCCGTCCTTCACGTTCAAGGCGCGGGAGGGCACCGTGCTCACCTGCCTGCCGTCGGAGATCCTGAACGACGGCAACGGTGCCGAGCGGCGCGGCATGGACGGTCCCGAGGGCAGCACTCACCGCCGCAACCTCCGTGCCCATGCCCACAGCATCCGCCTCGACTACACCTTTGCCGACACGCCCGGCTTTGTCGACTATTATCCCCACTGCACCTTCTTCGGCTACCGCTACATCGCCGTCACGGCCACCGGCGACGTGGAGTTCGAGAAGATAACCTCGTTGCCCGTGACCTCCATCGCCCAACACTTGGAGACGGGCACCATCAGCACCGGCAACGAACTGGTGAACAAACTCATCTCGAACACCGTCTGGGGGCAGCGCTCCAACTATCTGTCCGTGCCCACCGACTGCCCGCAGCGCGACGAACGCCTGGGCTGGATGGCCGACACGCAGGTGTTTGCCGAGGCCGGTTCGTTCTTTGCCGACACCGACGGCTTCTTCCGCAAGTGGATGCGCGACGTCCGCGACTCGCAGGGCCCGACGGGTGGCTTCCCCGGTGTTTCGCCCCGTGCCCAATACGGCAACGAGATGATGCGGCTGGGATGGGCCGATGCCGGCATCATTGTCCCATGGACCGTCTGGAAACAATTCGGCGACAAGGCCATCGTCGACGAAAACTGGCAGGCGATGGACCGCTTCATGCAGCATGTCGATGCCACCCGGTACGACCACACGACACTCAGCCCGGAGAACCAGAACTACCAGTGGGCCGACTGGCTCAGTTGCGAACCGCTGGAGAGTTGTAACAACAACAATGCCTTTGGCCCCAACGGACCTCTGCCCGATGCCGTCAGTTACTGGAACTATCTGGGGGCCTCGTACTGGGCCATCGATGCCGGCATGATGGCCGACATGGCCAAGGCCACAGGCCGCGATGCACGGCCCTACGAACAGATGGCCGATAGGGCCCGCCGTTACCTCCAGGAACAGTTCCTCGATGCCGGTGGCAACTTCAGGGTGGCCGTGCTCAACACCATGCAGACCCCGGCCCTCTTCGCCCTGAAAAATCGTCTGGTGGACGGGGAGGCCCGGGCGCAGATGCTGGCCCGCCTGCGCCAGAACTTCGCCGACCACGGCAACTGCCTGCAGACGGGCTTCCTGGGCACGTCCATACTGATGGCCACCCTCACGGAGAACGGAATGGCGGACATCGCCTACGAACTGCTGCTGCAACGCAACTTCCCCAGTTGGATTTACTCCATCGACAACGGTGCCACCACCATCTGGGAACGCTGG
>JAFSXQ010000103.1 GCA_017444005.1 Bacteroidaceae bacterium
CAATGCCGAGACGGGTGTGCTGACGGCTGTGGCCACGGGCTCGGGCGTAGGCATCACCGCCACGCAGGCCGGTAATTACAAGTACCTGCCGGCCACGCTGACCCGCCAGTTCTCCGTCTTCAACAAGCAGACCCCGGCCTTTGCCACCGACGTACACTTTACGGGCACGTCGGGTAGGGTGGAGCAGACCTGCACGGCCACCATCACCGTGACGGGCGTGGGGGCCGACAGTGAAGAGGGCTTTACTATCACGAGCGGCAACAGCACCATCATCAGCGTCGTGCGCGATGGCGAGACCATCACCATCACCGGTCTGGCCGTGGGCAGCACTACGCTGACCCTGACCCAGGCGGGCAACGACGACTATCTGGCCAAGACGCAGACGTACAGTATAGAGGTCTATTGGCCTGAAGATTTCCTGACGCTCTCGCCCGATGAGGCTCCCTCCTACGACGCTGGCAGTTTCCGGAAGATATTCCTCCAGCGCACCCTGAAGGCCGGCTACTCGACCTTGGCCCTGCCGTTCGCCACCGATGTGGCAACCCTGACGGGCCGTGCTGCAAACGATGATGACTGGGTGGCCCAGCTGCAGACGGTGACCAACAGCGCAGCGGACGGTTATACGCTGTACTTCCGGAAGGTGGACGGCGGCACCATAGCGGCCAACCAGCCCTACGTGCTGCACTTGGGTACGGAGGTGGTGAACCCCACATGGACGGACCTGGGGGACGGCATCACGGTGGCAGCGGCCTCGGCTTCGTCTGTCGGTGCACAGACGGGCTACAGCGGCTATGCCGGCTGGACGATGTACGCCAACTATGCCGTCGACTTCGACATGGAGGGCAAGTACGGCGTTGTGAACAGTGTGGGTGGTCTGAAGCGTGGCGGCGAGGGCAGCACGCTCGCGGCCTTCACGGCCTATATCGCGCCGCCACAGGCCAACAACGCCCCGCGCCTCCGCGTGGCCTACGTTGACCCGGACGGCACCACCACCGTGGTCGAAGGTTTGCCCTCCGACGATTCCGCCACCGACCCGCAGACCCCTGTGGTCATCTACGGCCCCGACGGCAAGCGCCGCCCGCGCCTGCAGCCCGGTCTGAACATCGTGCACCAGGCCGATGGCAGCGTGAAGAAGGTGATGTACTAGGAATTGAGAAATAGGTAAATAAATTTGCCTTTGCGCTTGCTTCGTTCGTCGTTTTGTACTATCTTTGCAGCGAAAATTGACGAATAAACCCAGGGAGAATGGCACAGATTGAATATATTACGGTTAAAAATGCGTCTCGAAAAGTGCTAAGACGAATGCGTCAGATTGGCATCGAAAAGGCCCAGCGCTTGCAGGAAGTACAGACTCGCTGGGAGGCTGGGGAGTACAAGAATGTGAACATTGTTCAACTTTGAGCAATGGAAGATTTTGTAAGGGTCTTCCAGACACTAGAAGGCGATGTATATCATATCACGCTTTTAGAGGATAATAGTGTGTTGTCTTCTGAGGCTCTATCCGAACTGGGCGGAATTTCATTGATAGGAATAGAACTGAAGAGACTTCACGGGAATCATGTTACAGGGTACGAGGTTCTGTCTGCTATCGCGAATACTATTGCTGATTTCTTCCGCTCAAGGCAAAATATTGTAATATGCTATTATTGTGACTTCATCAATCCAATACCTCGGACATCCAAAAATTCGATGCCACCTCAAGAGTATAGGAGCCGGCTGTTTGAGAAGATGTTTCAGAGGTATGTCCAACTGAACGGGATGACAGATGTTCGTTTGTCAGTCGTGGAAATCAATGGAATCAATGAAAAATACTATTTCCACGTAATCCACAGGGAGGCTCATTCCTTTCTGGCATCAATCATCGGGCGTGATTTGAAGGATGGGTTTGGAAAATAGGTAACAAATTGTAAAATAGACTATGGAATCGAAAGAAAAGGTAATACTTACGGGCGACCGCCCAACGGGTCGGTTGCACATCGGACACTATGTGGGCTCGCTGCGCCGCCGCGTGGAACTGCAGAACTCGGGCGAGTACGACGAGATATTCATCATGATTGCCGACGCACAGGCGCTGACGGACAACTTCGACAACCCGGAGAAGGTGCGGCAGAACATCATAGAGGTGGCTCTGGATTATCTGTCGGTGGGCATCAACCCGGAACGGACGCACATCTTCGTGCAGTCGGCCGTGCCCGAACTGACGGAACTGTCGTTCTACTACATGAATCTGGTGACCGTGCAGCGCCTGCAGCGCAACCCGACCGTGAAGACGGAACTGGAGATGCGCAACTTCGAAGGCGGTACGCCCACGGGCTTCTTCTGCTATCCCATCTCGCAGGCTGCCGACATCACCCTGTTCAAGGCCACCACGGTGCCCGTGGGCGAGGACCAGAAACCCATGCTGGAACTGACGAACGAAATCGTGCGCCGCTTCAACCATATCTATGGCGACACCCTGGTGGAGCCCCAGATTCTGCTGCCCGACAACGCGGCCTGCATGCGCCTGCCGGGAACGGACGGTAAGGCCAAGATGTCGAAGTCGCTGGGCAACTGCATCTACCTCTCCGACTCGGCCAAAGAACTGAAGAAGAAGGTGAACTCGATGTTCACCGACCCGCAGCACCTGACCATCGAATCGCCGGGCCACCTGGAGGGCAACACCGTGTTTACGTACCTCGACGCCTTCTGCACCGACGACGACTTTGCGCAGTTCCTGCCGGAGTACAAGAACCTGGATGAACTGAAGGCCCACTACACCCGTGGCGGTCTGGGGGACGGCACGTGCAAGAAGTTCCTCCTGAACGTCCTGAACTCGCGCTTCGAACCCATCCGCGAGCGCCGCGCCCAGTGGGAACAGCGCATCCCGGAGGTGTATGAGATACTGCGAAAGGGCACGGAGGCCGCCCGTGAGCGCGGACAGCGGACACTGGACGAGGTGCGCCGCGCCATGCAGATCAACTACTTCGAGGACAAGGAACTCATCGCCGAACAGGCAAAGCGCTTTGCCACGAAACAGTGATTATCTTTTGAACACAGATTTCTTTTACAACAACGAATTACACGAATTACACGAATTTATTAGGACATAAATCTACATAAATAGGACATAAATATAATATAGATATAACATGAATCTTTATTGAATGGGATATTTATGAAAGATTTTGTGTGGATTTATGTCTTAATAAAAAAATAAATTCGTGAAATTTGTGTAATTCGTGGTTGAAAGAATAAATTTTTGTCGAGAAAATTTGGTGGAGTGAAAGATTTGTTGTACCTTTGCATTCGGATTTGAGGAACTGCGGTTCCGACGGGCGCTTAGCTCAGTTGGTTCAGAGCGTCTGCCTTACAAGCAGAGGGTCGGGGGTTCGAATCCCTCAGCGCCCACAACCCATGAGAATGGGTACATTTTCTTTGATGATTAGGATATTGGCTTCGCCGTGAGGGTGAGGCCAATGTTTTTTTTCGGTCTTCACCTAGGATTTTCTAGGATTTCCTAGGTAGTCCTAGGATTTTTTCGTACCTTTGTCGCGCGAAAATAAGAGGTATTGGTTTATGGAACTCGATTTGCTTACTGCTATATCCCCGATTGACGGTCGTTACAGAGGAAAGACGGAGCCGCTGGCCCGCTATTTCTCGGAGTATGCATTAATAAGGTATCGCGTGCGCGTGGAGGTGGAATATTTCATCGCCCTGTGCGAGGAACTTGGATTAATTGAAAATGGAAAATTGAAAATTGAAAATTATTCTTCCTCGGAACCGTCAATCTTCAATCTTCAATCTTCAATCGTTGAACGCTTGCGCGACATCTACCGCAACTTCTCGGAGCAGGACGCACAGCGCGTGAAGGACATTGAGGCCGTGACGAACCACGACGTGAAGGCCGTGGAATACTTCCTGAAGGAAAAGTTTGACGAAATTGAAAATGGAAGATTGAAAATTGAAAATGGCGATGCCAATCCTCAATCTTCAATCTTCAATCTTCAATCTTACAAGGAGTTCATCCACTTCGGCCTGACTTCGCAGGACATCAACAACACGAGCGTGCCCCTGTCGCTGAAGGAGGCACTGGAGGAGGTGTACTATCCGCAGATGGAGGAACTTGTGGCCCAGTTGGAGACGTACGCCGAGGAGTGGAAGGACGTGCCCATGCTGGCCAAAACCCACGGTCAGCCGGCCAGCCCGACCCGCCTGGGCAAGGAGATTCGCGTGTTCAGTTATCGCCTGCGCCGCCAGTTGGAGATGTTGAAGGCTTGTCCCCTGACGGCTAAGTTCGGTGGTGCCACGGGCAACTTCAATGCCCACCATGTGGCCTATCCCGACAAGGACTGGCGTGAGTTCGGTAACCGTTTCGTCAGCGAACGGCTGGGCCTGGAGCGCGAGGAGTACACGACGCAGATAAGCAACTACGACTGCCTGGCCGCCGTGTTCGACGCCATGAAGCGCGTAAACACCATCATCATCGACCTCGACCGCGACGTGTGGCAGTACATCTCGATGGAGTACTTCCGCCAGAAGGTGAAGGCCGGCGAAGTGGGCAGTAGCGCCATGCCGCACAAGGTGAACCCCATCGACTTCGAAAACTCGGAGGGCAATCTGGGCATGGCCAATGCCGTGCTGGAGCACCTAAGCCGGAAACTGCCCGTCAGCCGTCTGCAGCGCGACCTGACGGATTCCACCGTCCTGCGCAACGTCGGGGTGCCCATGGGCCACATGCTCATCGCCATACAGAGCACGCTGAAGGGTCTGCGCAAACTGGTGCTGAACCAGGAGGCCATCGACCGCGACTTGGACAACCAATGGGCCGTGTGTGCCGAGGCCATACAGACCGTCCTGCGCCGCGAGGGCTATCCCAACCCCTACGAAACCCTGAAGGCACTGACCCGCACGGGCAAGGGCATCAGCAAGGAGGCTATTAAAGAATTTATAGAAACACTAAACGTAAGCGAACAAGTAAAAGAAGAACTGCGGGAGATTGCGCCGCACAACTACACAGGAATCTAGGATTATCTAGGACTGCCTAGGATTTTCTAGGACGACCTAGGCATACCTAGGATTAACTAAAAAAAAGAAAAAGACTATGATTAACGAAGACGAGCGTTGGAAAGAACAATTTTCCGACGAGAAGGGAGAAGGCCGCGAGGGCTATCGTCCCTACAACAGAGAGGAATCATCAAAGAACCTGAATGGTGCAGGACGCACGAAGCGTCCGCGCATACAGCGGAACAGTTACGAACCGGCTCGTCCGCAGGGTGCTGGCTATGGGCAGCGCCGTGAGGGCGGCTATCAGACATACCAGCGTCGTGAGGGTGGCTACGGTCAGAATCGTGAAGGTGGCTACGGTCAGCGTCGCGAGGGCGGATATAGTCGTGAGGGCGGATATAGTCGTGAGGGCGGATATAACCGCGAGGGTGGCTATCAGGGCCGTCAGGGCGGTTACCAACGTCGTGAGGGCGGCTATGGTCAGCATCGCGAGGGAGGTTACAATCGCGAGGGAGGTTACAATCGTGAGGGTGGTTACAACCGCGAGGGTGGCTATCAGCAGCGTGAGGGCGGCTACCAGCGTCGCCAGGGCGGATATGGTCAGCAGCGCCAAGGCGGTTATCGCCAGCGCACGTCCGACTACAATCCGCACGCCAAGTATAGCATGAAGAAGCAGATAGAGTACAAGGAGAAGCACTACGACCCCCTGGCTCCCATCCGACTGAACAAGTTCCTGGCCAACTCGGGCGTATGCAGCCGCCGCGAGGCCGACGACTTCATCCAGGCCGGTGTGGTGCGCGTGAACGGACAGGTGGTGACGGAACTGGGTACGAAGGTGATGCGTACCGACAGCGTGCTCTTCCACGACCAACTCATCACGCCCGAGCGCAAGGTGTACGTGTTGCTGAACAAGCCCAAGGACACCGTGACCACGAGCGATGACCCCCAGAACCGCAAGACGGTGATGGACCTGGTGCAGGGCGCCTGCAAGGAACGCATTTATCCTGTGGGACGGCTCGACCGTAACACGACGGGCGTGCTCCTGCTCACCAACGACGGCGAACTGGCCTCGAAACTCACCCACCCGTCGTACAAGAAGAAGAAGGTGTACCACGTCTTCCTCGACAAGAACGTCGCCTGGGAGGACATGGAACGCATAGCCGAGGGTATCGAACTGGAGGACGGCCCCATCAAGGCCGACGCCATCGAGTATGCCGACGAGAAGGACAAGAAACAGATAGGCATCGAGATTCACTCGGGCCGCAACCGCATCGTGCGTCGCATCTTCGAGCACCTGGGTTACAAGGTGGTGAAGTTGGACCGTGTCTACTTCGCCGGTCTGACGAAGAAGAACGTGCGCCGCGGCGACTGGCGCTTCCTGACCGAGGCCGAGGTGAATATGCTGTATACGGGAATGTTCGAGTGAGTTGAAAATTCTTGAATGAATCAAGCGGTAAACCGATTAGAAAGTTGAAAGTTGAAAGTTGAAAATTGAAATGAAACGGACAAAAGTCATTGATGCACTGAAGCGGACGGACTTCGGTAGCGAAATAACAGTGATGGGCTGGGTGCGCTCGAAGCGCGGCTCGAAGGGCATTTTCTTCATTGCCCTGAACGATGGTTCAACGATTAAGAACGTGCAGATCGTGGGCGAAGACCAGCACTTCGACGAAGAGACGGTGAAACTCATTACCACGGGTGCCTGCCTGAAGGTGGTGGGTACGCTGGTGGAGAGCCCTGCTTCCGGTCAGGCCAGCGAGATACAGGCCAAGGAGATAGAGGTGTTGGGCGAGTGCGACAACACGTACCCCCTGCAGAAGAAGGGTGCTTCGTGGGAATACCTGCGCACCGTGGCCCACATGCGCCCCAGGACGAACACCTTTGGTGCCATCCTGCGCATCCGCCACAATATGGCGATGGCCATCCACACCTACTTCCACGAGCACGGGTTCTACTACTTCCACACGCCGCTCATCACGGCCAGCGACTGCGAGGGTGCCGGCAACATGTTCCAGGTGACGACGAAGAATCTCTATGACTTGAAGAAGGACGACGAGGGCAAGATTGACTACTCGGACGACTTCTTCGGCGAGCAGGTGGCCCTGACCGTGAGTGGTCAGTTGGAGGGCGAACTTGGTGCTACGGCGCTGGGACAGATTTACACCTTCGGTCCCACGTTCCGCGCTGAGAACTCGAACACGCCGCGCCACCTGGCCGAGTTCTGGATGATAGAGCCCGAGATGGCCTTCTACGACAAGCAGGACCTGATGGACCTCGAGGAGGACTTCATCAAGTACTGCGTGCGCTGGGCACTCGACAACTGTCGCGACGACCTGGAGTTTCTGAATAAGATGGTCGATAAGACCCTCATTGAACGTCTGGAGGGCGTGCTGAAGGAGGACTTCGTGCGCCTGCCCTATACCGAGGGCATCGAAATCCTGCAAGAGGCCATCAAGAATGGCAAGAAGTTCGAGTTCCCCTGCCAGTGGGGCGACGACCTGGCCTCGGAGCACGAGCGCTACCTCGTGGAGGAGCATTTCAAGAAGCCCGTCATCATGACCGACTACCCGAAGGAAATCAAGGCCTTCTACATGAAACTGAATGAGGACGGCAAGACGATGCAGGGCACCGACGTACTGTTCCCGCAGATTGGCGAAATCATCGGCGGTAGCGTCCGCGAGGAGAGTTACGACAAACTGATGGCCGAGATCGACCGCCGCGGCATGGAGACCGAGAAACTGCAGTGGTACCTCGACACGCGCCGTTGGGGCTCCTGTCCGCACGCCGGCTTCGGCCTCGGCTTCGAGCGCCTGATACTCTTCGTGACGGGTATGCAGAACATCCGCGACGTCATTCCCTTCCCCCGCACGCCGAAGAACTGCATGTTCTAGGATGGCCTAGTACAACCTCGGATATCCTAGGAATTCCTAGGAGACCATTAAACTAAAGCAGGCGTCTCGTGTCTATTAAGGCATGAGACGCTTGTTTTTACTCCTTTTCGGTTTATTTTCCCTGTTCCTGTCTGCGCAAACCGTGCCGGAGGAACCTCGGCTGACGGTGCGCGGTGTGGTGCGTGAAAATCAGACTTTCGACCCCTTGGAAGGGGCGCAGGTGCGCCTCTTTCGCGACAGTACACAGGTGGCTGGAGCGCTGGTGCAGAAGAGTGGTATGTTCACCCTGCCCAACATTGTGCCGGGCAACTACACGTTGAGCGTCTCGTTTATCGGATACAAGGAGCAACGCTTTGCGCTGACCCTGCCCAAACGGGCTGGTAACTTCCGTGTGAAGGACGTGCTGATGCGTGAAGATGCGAAGGTGATGGCCGAGGCTGTGGTGGAGGGGAAACTGCCTGAGATGACGGTGGTGGACGATACGGTGATGTACAATGCCGATGCCTTCAAACTGCAGGACGGTGCCCTGGTGGAGGAACTGATAAAGAAACTGCCCGGTGTGGTGGTCAACGACGACGG
>JAFSXQ010000011.1 GCA_017444005.1 Bacteroidaceae bacterium
TCGTCGTACGGCCCGCCGTCTGGGCTGCCGATGCTGGCGCAGGCGGCTACCAATAGGGCCCCCACCCCCCACCCCCTCTTGAGGGAGGGGAGTATGTACTTTTGAAAGATGCGTTTTATGGCCATTTATTCTGTTCTCTCCTTATTATTCTTTATGGCAGTAACTACTCCCCCCACTCGGGAGGGGTCAGGGGGTGAGGCTGTTCATGACGCCTTCTATCACCTTCCGGTCGTTCGACAGTCGGGGTACCTTGTGCTGACCGCCCAGTTTGCCCTGCTGCTTCAGCCATTCGTCGAACTGTCCACGGCGGGCCGGGATGACCTCGAGCCGTTGCAGGGTGATGTCCTTGTAGCGCTTGGCCTCGTAGTCGCTGTTGAGCGTCTGCAGGGCCAGGTCCAGGCGGTGGGCAAAGGCGTCGAGGTCGGCCGGTTCGCGGTTGAACTCGATGAGCCACTGGTGGCGGCACTGGCCGTGCTCGTCCATGAAGACGGGAGCGGCGGTGTATTCCCTGACTTCGGCATCCGTAGCCTTGCAGGCCACCTCCAGCCCGCGCTCGGCATTGTCCACGATGAGTTCCTCGCCGAAAGCGTTGATGAACGACTTGGTGCGACCGGTGATGACGAACTTATAGGGCTGGACGGAGGTGAAGCGCACCGTGTCGCCAATGAGGTAGCGCCACAGGCCGCTCGAGGTGGAGATGACCATAGCGTAGTTGCGCCCCGTCTCCACTTCCCACAGCGGAACGACGCTGGCGTTGTCGCGCCCCAGTTCGCTCATGGGGATGAACTCGTAGAACACGCCGTAGTCCAGCATCAGGCTCATGCTGGGGTCCGACGGGTTGTCCTGCACGCCGAAGAAGCCCTCCGAGGCGTTGTACGTCTCCATGTAGTGCATGCGCGGATTGGGGATGATGCGGCGATACTGCTCGCGATAGGGCGTGAAGGCCACACCTCCGTGGAAGAAAACTTCCAGATTGGGCCACACCTGGCTGATGTCCGACTTGCCGCTAACCTCCAGCACGCGCGTCAGCACCGACATCATCCACGAGGGCACACCGCTCAGGTTCGTCACGTCCCGGCCGATGGCCTCCTGGGCTATGCGGTCGCGCTTCTGCTCGAAGTCGCTCAGCAGGGCGGTGGACTTCTGCGGAATGCGCACCAGATTGACCAGCGGGTTGATGTTCTCGATGAGGATGGCGCTGAGGTCGCCCACCAGCGAATGTGGCAGGTTGTAGTTCGGCGCATGACTGCCGCCCAGGATGAGGGCCCGCCCGTCGAAGATGCGGCTCTGGGGATTGTTTCTCAGGTACCACGTCACGGCATCGGCCCCGCCGCGGTAGTGCGTGTCGTGCAGGCCGTCCTGGCTGACGGGGATGAACTTGCTCTTGTCGTTCGTCGTACCGCTCGACTTGGCGTACCACTTCACCAGCCCCGGCCACAGCACATTGCGCTCGCCGTGGCGCATGCGGTCGATGTAGTCCTTCAGTTCTTCGTAGGTGTTCACGGGCGACGACTTGGCAAACTGCTCGTAGGAGAGAATCTTGTCGTAGCCGTGCTCCTGGCCCCACTGCGTCTGCTTGCCCTTCTTCAGCAGACGGATGAGTGCCTTGCGCTGCAGGTACTCGGCGTCCGTCGCATAGCGGTCCAGTTGGTGCTGGCGGGGGGTGAACAGGTTCCGTATGAGTCTTGTCTTGTTCATATTCAATTCATAATTCATAATTCACAATTCATAATTACCTATCGGAATGCTCAATTGTGGCGCAGCCCTTTATTATGAATTATGCATTGTGAATTGTGCATTAATGAAGTCGCGCCAGCGTCTCCTTGATGCGTCGCATGGCCTCCACGATGTTCTCGTCGCTGGTGGCGTAACTCATGCGGAAGCACTCGGGCGAACCGAAGGCGTCGCCGCCCACGGTGGCCACATGACCCACCTCCAGGAGGTACATGGCCAGGTCGGTGCTGGTGTTGATGACCCGGTCGCCGTCGCGCTTACCGAAGAAACTGCTGCACTTGGGGAAGAGGTAGAAGGCGCCCTGGGGGTCGTTCACCTCCAGGCCGGGAATCTCGCGGGCCAGGCGGACAATCAGGTTCTTGCGGCGCTCGAAAGCCTGGCGCATCTCCTCCACACACTCCTGCGGACCCGAGAAGGCCACCTCGGCTGCCTTTTGGCTGACGCTGCACGGACCGCTGGTGTACTGGCCCTGCAGTTTGTTGCAGCCCTTCACAATCCACTCCGGCGCAGCGATGAAACCGATGCGCCAGCCCGTCATGGCGTAGGCCTTGGATACGCCGTTGATGATGACCACGCGGTCCTTCAGTTCGGGGAACTGGGCCATCGAGGCGTGCTGACCGATGTAGTTGATGTGCTCATAAATCTCGTCGGCCAGGACGATGACGCGCTCGTGGCGCAGCAGGACGTCCTTCAGTCCCTCCAGTTCCTCGCGGGTATAGACGGCACCCGTGGGATTGCTGGGCGAACAGAGGATGAGGGCGCGGGTGCGCGGTGTGATGGCGGCCTCCAGTTGCTCAGGTGTAATCTTGAAGTCCTGCTCGATGCCGGCCTCCACGACCACGGGCGTACCGTCGGCCAGGAGCACCATCTGCGGATAACTTACCCAGTAGGGGGCGGGGATGATGACCTCGTCGCCCTCGTTCACCAGGGCCATGATGGCGTTGCAGACGCTCTGCTTGGCACCGTTGGAACAGAGAATTTGGGCCGGTGTGTAGTCGACGCCGTTCTCGCGCTTCAGTTTGTCCACGATGGCCTGGCGCAGGCCGGGATAGCCGGGGACGGGAGAGTAGCGGCTCCAGTTGTCGCGGACGGCCTGGATGGCGGCCTCCTTGATGTGTTCGGGCGTGTTGAAGTCGGGTTCGCCCACACTCATGTTGATGATGTCGATGCCCTGTGCCTTCAGTTCGCTGCTGCGCTGGCTCATGGCCAGCGTGGCGCTGGGCGACAGGCGGTTGAGTCTTTCAGATAAAGTGTTCATATCAATTCTTATTTCTTAATTTTTAATTTTCAGTCACAGTTTGTGCCCCATGCGGGTCCGCTTCGTTTCCAGATAGCGGCGGTTGTACTCGTTGGGCTCCACGACGATGGGCACATTCTCCACGATTTCCAGCCCGTAGGCCTCCAGACCGACGCGCTTGACGGGGTTGTTCGTGATGAGACGTATCTTGCTCACACCCAACGAGCGCAGAATCTGTGCACCGACGCCATAGTCGCGTTCGTCGGGACGGAATCCGAGGTGGATGTTGGCATCCACGGTGTCGTCGCCCTGCTCCTGCAGTTTGTAGGCGGCAATCTTGTTCATCAGACCGATGCCGCGGCCCTCCTGGCTGAGGTAGACGACAATGCCCTTGCCCTCGCGTTCGATTAGTTCCATCGCCTTGTGCAACTGCTCGCCACAGTCGCAACGGCGGCTGCCGAAAATGTCGCCCGTCATGCAACTGGAATGCATCCTGACCAGTATGGGTTCGTCCTCGCTCCACTCGCCCTTGAATAGGGCTACGTGTTCCAGGCCGTTGCTCTTCTGGCGGAAGGGTACGATGCGGAAGTGGCCGTACTCGGTGGGCATGTCGGCCTCGACGCCCTTCTCCACGAGCGACTCGCGCTGCAGGCGGTACGAGATGAGGTCCTTGATGGTGATGATGCGCAGACCGAACTTCTTAGCCACCTCCTGGAGTTGCGGCATGCGGGCCATAGTGCCGTCCTCGTTCAGTATCTCGATGAGGGCCGAGGCGGGTTGCATGCCGGCCAGCCGGGCCAGGTCGATGGCGGCCTCGGTGTGTCCGGCACGGCGCAGGACGCCCTTGTCCTGGGCATAGAGCGGATTGATGTGGCCCGGACGGCCAAAGTCAGCGGGCTTGCGTTCGGGGTCGGCCAAGGCCCGGATGGTGGCCGCACGGTCGTGGGCACTGACGCCTGTGGTGCAGCCCTCCAGCAGGTCTACGGTGACGGTGAACGGTGTGCCCAGCATGGAGGTGTTTTCCTCCACCTGGTGGGGCAGTTGCAGTTCCTGTGCGCGGCTGATGGTGATGGGTGCACAGAGCACGCCGCGACCGTTCTGCAGCATGAAGTTCACCTTCTCCGGCGTGATGGTCTCGGCGGCGGTGATGAAGTCGCCTTCGTTCTCACGGTCTTCGTCGTCGACCACGATGACGAACTTCCCTTGTCGGAAGTCGTCGATGGCCAGTTCGATGTTTTTCAGATTCTCGTTCATATCTTGGTTAATTCATAATTCACAATTCATAATTCATAGTCATGCTGCTCACACGTTTAACTTTCGACTCTCAACTTTCAACTTCCCCACCCGGTCGATGAGCACTTGTGCCTTTTCCTCGATGACGTTCATGTCGCGGAGCAAGCGCAGGCGGTAGCGCCAAATGCGGAACCAGAAGAACAGCCCGACGGGCAGGAGAATGCCTGCTGCGATGTTGCGGCGTGCATTGCTGAAGGGGCGCGTGTGGGCATCGGGCACCAGCACGGGCAGTTCGTTGAGGGTGCCCAGGATGACGAGGTCGCGACTGTTGTGCAGTTCGCTGATGATGCCCTCCAGGCGTTCGTCGATGTCCATCACCGTGGTGTCCTTCTCGTATTCGAAGAAAATCTTCCAGTAGTTGGGCATGCGCACGAGGTGGTGCTCCTCGGTGTACAGCCGGCAGTCGGTCTGCAGTTGTTGCAGTTTGGCCACGAGGGCGGGGTAGTCGGGGTCGTTGATGATGACCTCCTTGCGGTTGAGTTTGCGGGACTCGCGCAGACCGAACAGCCGCATCAGGAACATGCGGTAGCCGTCGATGTTGAACACGGCCGAGTCCTGGTTGGCCTTGTGAGTGAGGAAGACGCCGATGGGGGCCAGCACCATGCTGCTCAGCCATGCACCGAAGGTGATGTCCCACGTCCCGCTCTTGGCCAGTTTCTCGCCGTTGGCGTTGATGATGTAGTAGAAGATGAAGATGCTGACGCCGATGATGACGGGTATGCCCAGTCCGCCCTTGCGGATGATGGCGCCGAGCGGTGCACCGATGAAGAAGAAGATGAGGCAGGCCAGCGAGTAGGTGAACTTGCGGTGCTGCTCCACCTTGTGGATGCGCAACTGGCGGTTCTCCTCGTTCGATATGAGGGCGCGGAACTCGTACTCCGACTTCAATTGCCGCACCTTCGAGGTCGCCGTGCGGATGGTGTTTTGCAGGGCGTCGCGCGTCAGGTGGACGTAGAGCGAGTCGAAAGGCTCTGTCTCTCCGATTTGTGCAACGACGTTGGTCGAGTCCTCGCCCCGCTTCATGAAGAGGTCGCGCTCCATCGCACTGCGCCGTTCCATGCCGTACAGCGAGCGGCCGGTGCTGTCGATGCGGTTCTCCAGCGAGTCTATGCCGTGCCAGATGCTCTTCAGCCCTTTCGTCTGGGCATTGCCGGCAAAGAGCGAGGCGTCCATCGCATTGAAGTTGCCGTCGAAGTCTATCAGGTCCACCTCGTGGGTGAACGTCTCGCGCATGTAGGGCACCTCAGCCTTCATCATGTTGGCCGAGCGGGCATCCATGTTGCGGAAGCGTTCGCCGTTGTACAGCGTCAGCATCAGGTGCATCTTGTCCACCGTGCTCTGCAGCCGCGCCGAGTCGGCCAGCACAATCTGGGTGTCCTCCTGGCTGCTCACATTGCTGTATATCATCACGCCGTACAGCATACCCGTCTCCTTGTCCTTGTGCTCGACGAAGATGTTGTAGCCGGGAATCTCGCCGTAGAATTCGCCTTCGGGAATCTCCAGTTCGGGCGATTTCTGCTTCATCGACCACAGTAGGGCCGCCAGTTGTTTCGAGGCTTCCGGTCCCACATTGTTCTGGAAATAGAAACTGCAGGCCGACAGCATGAGAACGACGAACATCAGCGGGCTGAACACGCGCAGCAGCGGTATGCCGGCGGCCTTCATCGACAGCAGTTCCAGTTTCTCGCCCATGTTGCCGAAGGTGATGAGCGAGGCCAGCAGCACGGCAGGCGGAAGGGCCAGGGGCACGAAACTGAGACCCATGTACCAGAAGAACTTCGCCATGACCTCCGTCGACAGTCCTTTGCCGATGAGTTCCTCCAGGTAGCGCCACGTGTATTGCATCATGTACACGAACAGGCACACGAGAAACGTTGCTGCAAGTAGTTGCAGAAATGCTTTCGTCGTGAATGTGTCCAGCCGTTTGAAGACTCTCATGTGTATGTGCGCGTACTTTATTATAATAGGTGCAAAGGTACAAAGAAAAACGCGATGGAAGAAACAAATATGCGTTAATTATAAAAAAAACGCTGCATTTTCTTTGTAGATTCGGATTTTTGACCTACCTTTGCAACCGCAAACGCGAAAGATGGCGGGATAGCTCAGCTGGTTAGAGCGTCGGATTCATAATCCGAAGGTCAAGGGTTCAAGTCCCTTTCCCGCTACGAAAGAAGGCGACCCGACGGGCCGCCTTCTTTCGTGTTGATATTCTTCTTCCCATCTGAAGCCAAAGGCATCCTCCTCTGCAAGGGGTACAATATGATTCGGACTGCCTTTGCATACAGGAAACGATGTGTTATTGCAATTTCGCAGATAAGATTACTAATCTTACGTCGATAAGATTACTAATCTTACAGCCATAAGATTACTAATCTTCTAACTATCGCAATGTGCCAACCGTTTTGCCATCTCGTTGAGGGCCATAAAGCGGTAGCGTTGGGAGGTGACCGGAATGGGCGTATAACTGTAGTGTCGTTCTTCTGCCTTACGGCGCAACGCCTCTTCGACCGCCTTGTGTATGGAAGCATCGAGGAACGCCTCATCGGTGGGTTCCATTAGCAGCAACTGGCCTTTCGAACATGCCTCGAAGTACACCCCCCCGGGTTTGTAGTAACGCTCATGAGGGTGTCCCTCCTTGGGGAAACCATCGTTGAGCAGGACTACCAGCGGATAGCCTTGCTCGCGCAAAGAGCGGGCGATGAGTTGCTCGCCCTTGCTGATAGCCGCCGTATAAGTGACAGTCCCGTTGTGCGCTGCTGCTAACACCGAACGAAGTCGTTCCTGTATCTGCTCGCTGGTGGCGCTGCGCGACATCTCCACTGACTGGCCATCGGGCCAGTTGAGTAGAAAATGATTGCCCATCGATGTGAATGTCAAGCCGGCAGCCTCTGTTCGCCGGTGTAGTTTGAAAAGGTCGGGGTTATGGCTCTTTAGCCATAGACGGCGCGGATTGTCCTTCACATAGTCAATCATCCTGCGCAACTGCCCCGGTGCGTGGAGGATGCGCTCGTGATAGTAGGCCTTGTCTTGCTGCCAGATGCTACCCCTGCCCGCAAAAATGCGGGCAAATTGCACGGGGGCATTTCCGTGTACTTCAGCGGTGCCTGTCTGCGGGCCGCCACTCATTTCGGCAAATCCCGTCTGTGGGTCGCCGTGCACTTCAGCGGCGCCTGTCTGCGGGTCGCCGTGCACTTCAGCGGCGTTCTCGCCGCTGTGGTAAAACTCCTCCTTATAAACCTTAGTGCACCCGCTCTTGAATCCCCGCACCACTGCCCCGATGCTTTGCGGAAGCGGTTCCAGCACCTGGATGACCAGATGCACGTGGTCGGGCATCACCATCTGTGCCAGCACCTTCAGGGCATAGCCTTTCCCTTTGTAGAACTGCGCCAGTCCGCCAAGCATCCGACACACGCGCCGTCCGAAGGCGTTAAGCCTGACAACTGCTGTTTCGGCACTATCGCCTTCGAGCACTCCAAACAGCGGATAGCGCCCCTCCACCGGCATCGTGAAATGATAAATGGCACGACCCCGGTAGTCCCATCCCTTTTCACGATGGTGCCGCATGGGGTCAACCGGTTTCCATTGTCTCTCCCTTTTGTCTGTCGCCTGTGCCATAGTTCATACTCTTAACACACCCTTCTCCTTCATATTGACGATGCAAAGTTACGAAAAAATCCGCAAATCGCACTTACGCGATTTGCGGATTTCTCTACCCGTTTCAAAACGGTGATGACTATACGCGGCTTACATCATGCCACCCATGCCGCCCATGCCGGGGTTGCCCATCGGCATTTCGGGCTTCTCCTCCTTGGCGTCGCAGATGACGCACTCAGTGGTGAGGAACATGCCGGCGATGCTGGCGGCGTTCTCCAGGGCCACACGTGCCACCTTGGCAGGGTCGATGATGCCCGAGGCCTTCAGGTTCTCGTACTTGTCAGCACGGGCATTATAGCCGTAGTCGCCCTTGCCGTTGCGAACCTCGTTCACTACGACGCTGCCCTCCAGACCGGCGTTCTCCACAATCTGGCGCAGGGGTTCCTCGATGGCGCGGCGGATAATCTGGATACCCGTCTGCTCGTCGGCGTTGACGGCCTGCAGGCCATCCAGCACCTGCTGGGCACGGATGTAGGCCACGCCACCGCCAGGGATGATGCCCTCCTCGATGGCTGCACGGGTGGCGCACAGGGCATCGTCCACGCGGTCCTTCTTCTCCTTCATCTCCACCTCGCTGGGTGCACCGACGTAGAGCACTGCCACGCCACCTGCCAATTTGGCAAGGCGCTCCTGCAGTTTCTCCTTGTCGTAGTCGCTCGTGGTGTTCTGTATCTCGTTCTTAATCTGATTGATGCGGTCCTTGATGAGTTCGCTCTGGCCGTGACCGTTCACGATGGTGGTGTTGTCCTTGGTTATGGTCACCTTGTCGCAGCTGCCCAGCATCTCGATGGTAGCCTGCTCCAGTTTCAGGCCGGTATCCTCGCTGATTACGAGGCCGCCTGTCAGGGTGGCAATATCCTGCAGCATAGCCTTGCGACGGTCGCCGAAGCCAGGAGCCTTCACGGCACAGATCTTCAGCTGAGTGCGCAGACGGTTCACTACCAGGGTGGTCAGAGCCTCGCTATCGACATCCTCGGCAATGACGAGCAGGGGACGGCCGGTCTGTACGGCGGGCTCCAGGATGGGCAGGAAGTCCTTCAGGTTGCTGATCTTCTTGTCATAGATAAGGATGTAGGGGTTCTCCATCACGCACTCCATCTTCTCCGTATCGGTAACGAAGTAGGGAGAGAGATAGCCACGGTCGAACTGCATGCCCTCTACCACACCGATGGTGGTATCGCGGCCCTTGGCTTCCTCGATGGTGATAACACCGTCCTTGCTAACCTTCTGCATAGCATCGGCCAGCAGCTTACCTATCTCGGGGTCATTGTTGGCACTTACGGTAGCCACCTGCTCTATCTTCTGATAGTCGGCACCCACCTGCTCGGCCTGAGCCTTGATGCTCTCCACAACCTTGGCAACGGCCTTGTCTATACCGCGCTTCAGATCCATCGGGTTGGCACCAGCTGCCACATTCTTCAGTCCCTCGCGTACGATAGCCTGAGCCAGCAGAGTGGCGGTGGTAGTGCCGTCGCCTGCATCATCACCAGTCTTGCTGGCTACGCTCTTCACCAGCTGGGCACCTGCGTTCTGGAACGGGTCGGCCAGTTCCACTTCCTTGGCTACCGTTACACCGTCCTTGGTAATCTGGGGCGCACCGAACTTCTTCTCCAAAATCACGTTACGACCTTTTGGACCCAGTGTTGTCTTCACAGCATTTGCCAACTGGTCCACGCCCTGCTTCATCAGTTCGCGGGCTTCCACATTGAATCGAATATCTTTTGCCATAGCTTTATTCTTTTTTTTAAAAAATTGTTCTACGATTTAACTGTTTTTTTTCAAAAGTACAAATGGTGAATTAACCCAAGATAGCCACGACGTCGCTCTGGCGCATGATCAGATACTTCTGACCCTCCACCTCCAGTTCCGTGCCGGCGTATTTGCCATAGAGGACGTTGTCGCCCACCTTCAGCACCATTTCTTCATCCTTGGTGCCAGTGCCAACGGCCACGATGGTTCCCTTCAGGGGTTTCTCCTTGGCGGTATCGGGAATGATGATGCCACCTACTGTCTTTGTCTCTGCAGGAGCGGGCTCTATGAGCACGCGGTCTGCCAATGGTTTGATGTTCATATTACTTTGTTTTTATTGAATGGATTAAACTTTCTGCCTTCCTATGTAACGAATAACATGCCAAACTGACGTTTACGACAAATTGTCAGTTGTGTCTGACAAAAAGGCGGCAAGGACGCTTTGCGTGGTTGGCCTTCCGAGGTAGTTGGGACGATTCTTGTGGAATCGCGATGTTGAAGTCTTGCCGAACTTCTCTGGACAAGCTAAGCGAAAAATTCGGGCTTCTCAAGCAAGAAAATAAAAAAACGCTGATTTATTTTGTATTTCTCCCGCCTAATCGTAACTATGAACTGCGTTCGAAAGTACTTTCGCTCGGAAAATTCCAAATGGATTTGGATTTTCACTCACTTAATCGTACCTTTGAACTGCGTTCGAAAGTACTTTCGCTCGGAAAATTCCAAATGGATTTGGATTTTCACTCACTTAATCGTACCTTTGCAGCATGAAAAAGAAGATTATAGTCACATACATGGGTATTCTGGGAGTGATGATGTTCCTTTTGGCTGTCTTGCCGTTCCAGCATGCCATTACGGCGCTGGACCGTCTGCTAGTCTTCCTCTCGGCACTGCTGTTCACCCTGCTGGTGTGGCTCTCGACCCAACTGATAGGCACGGGGCAGAAGGTTGAGTCAGTCATCTTCACAGCCCTCTTCCTGCTATTTTTCTATCCGGGCATTACGAACTTCCTGTCGTGCGATGTGGAGGCGGTCATCAGCCTCTCCTCCCAGTGCATCGTGCCCTTCTTCATCGGGCAGTACAACCGTGTAAGCCATCGCGACTTCCGGCGCGTTTATGTGCTGATGCTCTTGATGGGCATCTTCTGCAGCTATACGCATGACGGCATCACCATTCCGCTCTGTGCCGCATTCCTCTGGCTCTCGTTCCTCAGCCGTAGCCGTTTCTTCCGTACAGCCTGCTGGCCTATGGTCATAGGCTTCATCATCGGCACTGGGCTGAGCATCTGGAATGCGCACCGCTTAGGTCTGAGCAGCATGCCCTCCAATCTGGCGGGCACCATCTCGCAGACCTCCACAGCACTGCAGACTCTGTGGGATACAAAAATATTCCTGCTCTCCGTGGGTCTGACGGCTTGGCTCAGCGTGAGCCGCTGGGGCAGGCAGATGCTTATTGCCAACTTCCGCGAGCATACGTTGCTGGCCTGCTGCGCCATGTTCTCTTACTGCACGCTACCCTTCGCACCGCTGGGGCTGGAGAATGCCGTCACGGGAGTCTGCTTCTTCTGCATATTCTGGGTGCTCATCCTGGTGAAGTCGCTTACCGACAAGTTTTACTACGGGCGGAGTGCTCTTCCGCCTGTGCCTGAGGCTTTTGCCGAAAAGAACTTGAACCCTTAACCCTTGAACTTTTTAACCCTTGAACCCTATGAAAGAATACTTGGTTATCAGCCGTGCCAATGGCGTTACGCGCAACGGGTCGCCTTACATACAACTGAAGGTTGCGGCCCTGGACGAAACGATGAACATCTCCGTCTGGGATGTGCCCCCTACCGCAGGGCCCGTAGTCGGGCAGACGGTCTTTTTCTACAACATCAAGGACAATGCGGGCAAGAAGTCCTGTTCGCTGACCGACATGAAGGTGGGCGAGATGCCCCTGATGGACCATCCGCTCTACAACCTGCTGCCAAGGCCTGTACGGCGCGATGTTTGGGACCATACCATACAGGCCCTCATCCGCTTCTGCACAGACCAGCAGCTCGTGCCCATCATACGCGACTTCGCCGACAAGTTGTTCCGACCCTATAGCGAATACCCGGCCGCCACAAGTGTGCACCACGCCTATCCGGGCGGGCTGCTCAACCACACCCACCAGATGCTGCACATGCTCGAGGGGCTCTACCCCTGCCTGCCCTACCCCGTCAAGGTGGAGCGATGCATCCTTGCTATACTGTTCCATGATTACGGAAAGGTTTATGAGTACAATCGTCAGGGTGACACGCTACCCGACATGTACCTGCTGGGCCACATTTACCTGGGCGCCCACAAGCTGCAGAACGTGCTCGAGGCACAAGGTGTGGATACCGAGGAGACAAAGCGCATTGTGCATTGTGTACTGGCCCATCACGGCACTCGCGAGTTCGGCAGCCCCGTTCTGCCCTGTACCCAGGAGGCCGCCATCGTCAGCTACCTGGACAACATCAGCGCTAAGACTGACATCATGGAGGGCGCAGGAGACATGGAGGCCAGCGGAGCCCTGGGAACGCATGTCATCAAAAGCTAGAGAGAAAAACTTCAGTCGAACAAATCGGACCATAAACCTATATCACAATGAAACGAACCGTCCTATATGTCTTAGTCCTGACAAGCCTTATGTTCAGCGCGGCTGCTGCACGTCGGGCCGACTACCGTATCATCCCTTTGCCAAAGAACATTCAGTCTGACACCACGCAAGTATTCACCCTCCACGACGGCATGGGCATCGCCTATGACAGCAACGACGAGGAACAGGCTCGCATAGCCGGTTTCCTGGCCTCGTGGGTGAAGCAGGCCACGGGCCTCAGCCTCAGCCTCACCCCCTCTGACAGCAAAGCCGCCATACGCCTCGTCGCAGGTGATCCTAAAACTAAGAAGAAGGGGCGCAAGGGCTCCTTTGCCGACACCCTGACGGCACAGCAGCAAGAGGCATACACTTTACGCGTCACAGCCCAAGGCATCACCCTGCAGGCCCGCCGTGGCATAGGTCTCTTCCGTGCCGCACAGAGCCTGCGCAAGGCCCTGCCTGCCGAGAAGGACCAGACGGTCATCGACCTGCCCTACACCACCATCCACGACGAGCCGCGCTTCGTCTATCGCGGTGTCCTGCTCGACTGTGCGCGCCACTTCTTCACCGTTGACGTCATCAAGCAGTACCTCGACATGATGGCCCTGCACGGCTGCAACCAGTTCCACTGGCACCTCACCGAGGACCAGGGCTGGCGCTTCGAGGTGAAAGCCCTGCCCCGCCTCGCCCTGGAGGGGAGCATCCGCCAGGAGACCGTGCTGGGCCGCAACACCGGCATCTACGACGGCACGCCATACGGCGGCTACTATACGCAGGACGACTGCCGCGAGATAGTACGCTACGCCGCTGAGCGCTACATCAACGTCATCCCCGAGATCGACCTGCCCGGCCACATGCAGGGCGCCCTCCACGTCATGCCCCATCTGGGCTGCACGGGCGGCCCCTACCCCGTCCGCACCTACTGGGGCGTCTCGGACGAAGTGCTCTGTGCCGGCAATCCGCTGACGCTGGACTTCCTGAAGACCGTGCTCGGCGAGCTCTGCGACGTCTTCCCCTCGAAGTACATCCATCTCGGTGGCGACGAGTGTCCCAAGAAACGCTGGAAGGCATGCCCCAAGTGCCAGGCCAAGATCAAGGAGTTGGGACTCACCGACGACGGCAAGCACAGCCCCGAGGACCAGTTGCAGACATGGGTGAACCGCCAGGTGGAGCAGTTCCTGGGTGAGCACGGACGCGACATCATCGGCTGGGACGAGATTCTGGCCGGCGGACTCACAGAGCGGTCCATCGTCATGTCCTGGCGCGGCACAAAAGGGGGCATCGAGGCCGCCAGGCAGCATCACCGCGTCATCATGGCCCCGAACGTCTTCGGCTACATCGACCATCCGCAGCTCAAGGACGACTCCAACCAGTTGCCCTCCATCGGGCGCTACATCGTCTCGTGCAGCAAGATCTACAGTTTTGAGCCGCTCATCCCCGAGGAGCTTTCCGACGAGGAGCAGCAGTACATCCTGGGACCGCAGACAAGCCTCTGGACCGAGTACGTCGCCTTCCCTCAGCACCTCTTCTTCCAGCTCCTGCCCCGCCTGGGCGCCATGAGCGAGGTGCAGTGGTGCCGACCCGACCAGAAGGACTTCGAGGACTTCAAGGCGCGCCTGCCGCGCCTCACCCGCCTCTACGACCGCATAGGCATCAAGTATTGTCGGCAGGTTGAGTAGCCCAGGCGAGCCACACCTTCCGATGACAATACCAAGCAGCCCGGCAGATACAATCCACTGGGGAGGAAGACGGCTATGCTGAATCGGAAGTCCACCAAGGGTATCAACATATCCGGCGGAATGAAACTCCTTGTAAAATAAACGGCAAGAACCGCTAATGTAAATATAATAATATAATGAAGAACAACATAAAAAAAATGGCTCTCGGACTAATGTTTGTGCTCGCAGCAGGCTGTACGGAACAAGTGGATACGTCAGCTCGCTATGTTTTCCAGCATGACATAGCCCTGACTTACTTACAGAAACACGAGCAGTACAGCCAGTACGTAGAACTGCTCAAGCAGACGCCCATCTCCCGCTATAGCGAGAGCCGCGTGGGTCAGTTGCTTGGTGCACGAGGCCACTATACCGTCTTCGCACCCACCAATGAGGCCATCGACAGCTACCTTGAAGAACTCTTCCTGAAGGATGCCGAGCTGATGAGCGCGCCCCGCTGGGACGCCTTCTGCTCCGATGCCAAGCGCGATTCCGTCCGCCGCGTGCTCGTCATGAACAGCATTATCGACTCGGGAGACATGGATGACTGCTTCATGACGTGGGACTTCCCCATTACTGACCGGGCTGAAATACCCCTGAGCAACATGAACAACCGCAAGCTTTCGGTCCACTACGAGGGTACCGACACCATTCTGCTCAACGGGCTTTACCCCATAGACGTGAAACAGCGCGACATACTGGTCACCAATGGCGTAATTCACCAGGTAAACCGCGTAGTGGCGCCCGACGACATTACGGCCGCCGGATACCTACAGGACATCATAGATCACAGCCGCACCGGTTATCTGCTCATGGCGAAGGCCATACAGGCGTGCGGCCTGATGGACACCCTGTCCAAGATACGCGACGAGGTTTACGAGGACCGCTACCTTAGGGGCGAGATACCCGAATACGTGAGCCTCTACATCGACTGGCACAACACGTCGGAGAGGAACGCCACGCCTAAGCACCGCCTCTACGGCTTCACCATCTTTGCCGAGACGGACGACTTCTGGCTCTCGCAGGGGATTGACCCCCAGGAGCCATCCTCCGTCTTGCTGCCTAAGCTGGTCAGGTGGATACAAGATAACCACCAGTACTCCGACGACGACCGCTTCACCCTCGATACCAACTATGAGAGCGAGGAGAACCTGCTCTACCAATGGGTGACCTACCACATCCTGCCCTTCCGCGCATCGGCCGACAGACTGGTATTCCACGTGAACGAGTCGGGCTTCAGCTATAAGAACCCCGGCGTGCTGGGAATCCCCATGTACGAAATCTATACCACGATGGGAAAGCCCCGCCTGCTGAAGCTGTACGAGAGTAAGGCGTCGGAAGGCGTTTACCTGAACCGCTTCCCAAATCTGGACGACGGACGCAGGGGCAGTTACCAGGAAATTTCATGCGACCCCGACAAGGTGGGCTGCCGCGTCAACCGCGAGTCGGAGCAGGCCGTACTGAACGACATCGTCAACTGCTGCATCTATCCCATCGACAAGCCCCTGTCCTATAACGACCACGTCAGGGACAACCTGGCACGGCAGCGACTGAGATTCGACGGCATGACACTCTTCCCCGAGGCCATGAACAACGAGATTCGCCTGAAGCAGTCCTCAGACTTCGCCAACCAGGACGTCTATATCCCCAATACCAGCATCTACAACTACTTTGAGAATATGCAGATGAACGACCAGACCATCTTCATCTACCTCAACGCCTATGCCTACGACTGGCCCAACCTGCACTCAGACGAGATGAAGGCCAAGGGACGATTCGAGCTCACCTTCAAACTACCGCCCGTACCCAGGCGCACTACTTACGAGCTCCGATACAACGTGCTGCCCAATGGGGACCGGGGCATACAGCAGTTCTACTTCGGCTCCGACCTGAACCGTCTGCCCGTGGCAGGCATACCCGTGAATCTGACCCGTGCCATAGACAGCATGAAAGCCGGATATGAGCCCGACACCGACGATGACGAATATAACGCCGAGGTCGATAAGCGGCTGCGTAACAACAACGTCATGAAGGGCGTACTCAGCGTAACTGGAACCGGAGCGCCCACAAACAACGAACGCATAGCCACTACCAACCTGCGATACATCATTGTACGACAGCCCATGGACCCCGACAAGACATACTACCTGCGCATCAAGTCGGTTTTGGACAGCGAGCAGAAGGAATTCTACATGGACTACATGGAGTTCTGTCCAAAGGAGGTGTATGACAATCCCGAGAAGCCCGAGGATATCTGGTAAGGCGAGGACGTCCACGCCGACAGCCTCAATGCGACCACCTGGATGCTGCGCGCCTATTCTCCAAAGGCATGGAGAAACTTTCTGCACAAGAGGATTATTCTCCGTAGGCTATTGAGAAACTATCTGCATATGAGATATATTCTCTAAGACAATGGAGAATGCAAATGTCTTTAGCAAGTCATTCTCCGTCGGCAAGGAGAAAATAAAATTGGCATAAGGCTGATGCAACGGCGAACAGAGAGAGGGGAGAGTGCCAGACGGCACTCTCCCCTCTCCTATGAATGAATCGCGTTAGGACGCAGGGCTTACTCGTCGCCCCAGATGTCCCAGCTCTTGTCTTCCTTTGTCAGCGCCTCGCCGCCGTCAACGGTTTCATCACTAATGGGCAGACTCTCTGCCAACATGCTTGTCACCTCGGCGAAAGCTACTTCCGTCTGAGGCCTCAGATATGTCTTCTTCATATTATACATGTTTTATTTAGTCAGTATAATGGCAAGCCGCCGCCTCGGGCCCCGGGAAGGAGCCGGGGGGGCGGGCTTCACCGTATTATTACTTCAGCACCTTCTTGCCGTTGATGATGTAAACGCCCTTCTGAGCCTTCTCCACACGGCGTCCGGCCAGGTCGTAGATATCGCTGGTCTCGGTAGCCTCTTCGACACTCTGGATGCCAGTCTCGTCGGGGAAGCTCAGGCTGAAGCCCTTCGTGCCAGCGGCGGCGCCCAGGATGTAAGCCTTGCCTGCGGCAATCACTGTGCCAGGCTGTGCCTTGTAGAAGCCCGTCACGCCGTCCTTCTGGGCCAGAGCGTACTGGCTGCCGTCAACTGTCAGGTCAGCAGCGGTGCCCACCAGGTCGTTGCCCTCGATGCTGCTGCCGCCGCCGTAGTAAACGGTCATGCTGACGAGACGATAGTGGCCAGATCCGGCGTTGCGCGTGAGCGTCACGCTCTCAGCGCTACCCGTCCATACCTGGGTCTCCACGTCGTAGCTGCCCTCGCTGAACACAGCGTCCTCAGCAGTGGGAGCGTTCGAGGGACCGAAGTTAAACTCTATCTTCGTGATAGGCAGCCCGGTGGCATAGATGTAAATCTGGTTGCCGCCGTACAGACGGGCTGCAGTGCCGGTGTTGTAGTACTTGGGACCGTTCTTTTCGTTAGAGCCGTTGCTGAAGTTGATGTCCAGGTCGCCAACGATGATGGTGCCGCCCGTCAGGTCGGCTGCATTCTCGTAGCCCATGGACGAGAAGTCAACGGTTGTGCTCGACAGAGCACCAGAAGGCTTGAAGCTGTAGTAGCCGGGAGCGCCCTTCAGCACGACGGGTTCCCAAGCGGGAATCATACCCTCGATGGGCTTCAGGGCCACCTGGTTGCCCATGATGGTACCGGTGCAGGCCGTTACGCCCTCGGGAGCCTCAACGGCATCGGCAATGTACATCGTGGCATAGCCGGTCTCGCCAATCTGCTTCACAACGCCGTGCGTCTTGTCCAGAACGGGATAGATATCCTCGCCCAGATCCTGACGGAAGGCAGCGCCCAGGCTTGCAGCAATGGCACCGCTGGCGAAGTCATCGGCAGAGAGGCCGGACTGACCTGTGGTAGGACCAAACTGAGAGCTCGTGATGCGTGCATGGTCGGTATAGCAGTTCAGCACCTCGCCTTCCCAAGCATTGTCTGACTTGGTGTCA
>JAFSXQ010000104.1 GCA_017444005.1 Bacteroidaceae bacterium
TATGCACGAGAAAGAATCATTTAACTAACTATTTTACTAACTAAATCCAAAAAAAACAATGAAGAAAAAATTACTTTCATTGGTTGCCATGGCCCTCGTGACCATCGGCATGCAGGCACAGACGTGGACCGCTCCCGTAGCCCCCGACTCTCCCTTCGAGAAGATTGACTACGTGGCTGACGGCGAAACGCTCTACTACTTCTACAACGTAGGTTGCGGCCAGTTCCTGACCGGTGCCAACAGTTGGAGTACCCAGATTTCCGTTGGAGACGACGGCGCACCCAAACTTGAGTTCGTCGTTGAGGCTCTGGAAGAAGAGGAAACAGAAGTGTATGGGGATGCAGTAAAGTTCAGACTGAACCCCAAAAAGGCACAGACGGTTAACGGTGCCAGCGGTTCCCGTTCATTCACCGGAACTTATCTGTTCCGTGATGGCGAGGAGTCTGGTTTCATCGACCGCGCTTCTCAGACCAGTTGGTACTGGATCTTCACCAAGGCCGAGAGTGGCAACTACTACTGGCAGTCGCACCCCGAAATGGGCTTCAATGTCGACGGCACCCAGTATGCTGCCGTCAAGAACCCGGGCGACCCCGTCGTGTTCAACGCAACAGCAGACGCTGCCAACATTGAATGGCAGTTTGTGGCCGTTGAGGGCTACAATCCTGATGTAGCCGAGACCCTGGCCGCTGCATTCAAGGTTTACGACACCAAACTCGCTCTCTACAATACGGCTGTAGCCATCGAGGAAGAGGGCCTGGAGGTAGACTATGCCAAGTACACCGACGTGTACAACGGCTCTGACATCGAGGCTCTGGAAGCAGCCTATGTAGCCCTGTATCGCGAATACATGGAGGCTAAGGTTGCCGTACTGGGCGAGGGCGCAAGTCCCAGCAACCCCGTCGACTTCACCTCTCTGCTCGTTAACCCCAACTTCGATGGCGACATCAAGGGCTGGGTATGCACCTTCAAGAGTGGCACCAACGCCACCAACATCGGTTACCAGGGTGCCAACTACACCAATGGCGACGTGACCATCAACCAGTTCATCGAGGCTTGGGCTGCCAACGGCACCAAGTTCAATCCGAACCTCGGCTACAGCGCCATCGGTGATGCCGAACTGCAGCAGACCGTACAGTACCTGCCCGCTGGTAAGTACTCGTTCACCGTCGACTGCATCGCCGTTCAGCAGTATCAGGAAGCCGAGAACCCCGTTACGGGCGTTCAACTCTTCGCCACGGGTGGTGAAATTGACAAGTACGTCGAAATCCACACCGGCAACGGCCAGCCCGAGCACTACGAACTGACCTTCGCCAGCACGGGTGGCGACCTGATTATGGGTCTGCGCACACGCAACACCACCGCCAACTGGATTGCTGCCGACAACTTCAGCCTCTATTACATGGGCCCCGTTGACCCCTGGCAGATTACCCTGGAGACCTATCTGGAAGAGTTCGACAACAACGACGCATACGCCGACATCGAAGCCATCAAGGCCAACGCTGCAGTGAAGGAAGCCCTGAACGAGGCCCTGGACGTTGCCCGTGAAGTTGTGAACGAGGACGAAGCCGACTTCAAGACCGCCTACCAGAGCCTGGTGGCTGCCGTTGAAGCCCTGAACGCTTCCGCTACCGACTACAAGCGCCTGGCCGTGCTGGTGAACAAGTCGCAGACCGATGCCGAGGCTTACGCCGACGTGGAAGGCCTGGGCAAGACCCTGAGCACCCTGGCTGAGCAGTACGAGGCCGCTTACGAAGACGGCACCGTAGCGAAGGAGAAGATCGACGAGTGGATGAGCAACTACGACACCTTCCTGGCTAAGGAGGTACGCGACGCCCTGCCCACCGCAACGGAAGCCAAGCCCCTGCGCATCAACCCGCTGGGCCTGAACCTCGACTATGCCGAGAACAGCGACTCCACCGGTTGGGTGGTTAAGACCGGCAACCTGGGTGGTACCTACAAGGTGAACAACCACAACGGTGAGGTTTGGCAGAACAGTTACTCTGCTCTGCAGACCATCGCCAACCTGCCCGCTGGTAAGTATGTCATCAAGGCCCGTGCCTTCGAGCGCACCAGCAGCAATGCTGCCGGCTACGATGCCTACACGGCTGGTGAGGACAACGTCACCATGTATCTCGTGGCCAACGAGAACCGTGTGAAGGTGAAGGACCACGCCGAGGGCGCATTCGAGCAGTCCGAGGCTCCCGCCACCGGTTATGTTGAGACCATCGCCGCCGAGAAGGACGAGGACGGTAACATCCTGAGCGAAGGCTCGGGCATCTGGCTCCCCAACTCGCAGGCTGCTGCCGAGTGGGCATTCAACAACACCGAGTTCTATCAGAACGAAGTCAGCACCTATCTGGTAGCCGACGGCGACCTCGTATTCGGTACCCGCAACGACGACATCACCGAAGCCGACAACCAGTGGAACCTCTGGACCAACTTCGAAATCTACTACTACGGTAAGAGCCAGAGCGCACTGTACGAGCAGATGCTGGCCCTGGCCGAGCAGGCTGGCGACATGCAGAACGACGGCACCCTCATCTCCATCGCCGCCGGTGAGGAGAAACTGAACGCCGCCCTAAACGCTGCCGACGCAGCCAAGGAAAGCGACAGCGAGGAGACGCTGACCGCCATCATCAACGACCTGACCGGTGCTATGGCATACATCACCGAGGGTCAGGCTCTGGCCGTGAAACTGATGGATGTCTTCAACGTCTACGACGAGAAGGTTGCCAACACCGAAATCGTCAGCAGCAGCGACGAGACCTTCCTCGACCTGATGGGGCTGGACAGCGAACTGGGTAGCGCCATCGCCCAGGAGACCTTCGAGAGCAACGAGCAGATCCAGGGCTGGATCGACACTCTGCCCGCAGCCTGGGTTGCCTTCGTAATGGGTCAGGACGGTGCCGCTGAGGCAAGCGAGGAGAATCCTCTCGATGTTACCGAGATTCTCTTCAACCCCAACTTCGACGATGGTACGGCCAACTACTGGACCGTAGATCCTCTGGGCCAGAACAACGGTTACCAGAACAACAGCACCTACACCAACGACAGCGATGCCGAGAATCCTCTGCCCGAGGAAGAGGTTGTAACCCTCGACCAGTTCATCGAGTGCTGGCGTAGCGGTGCCATCCTCACCGACGGTGCCATCAGCCAGAAACTGGGTGCTGCCCTGCCCGAGGGCGCATACATCCTGCAGGCCGAAGGTCACGCTGTTCGCCAGATGGGTTATCCCGAAGAGGGCATCCAGGGTGTGAACCTGACCGTCACCGACGGCACCAACACCTGGGCAACTCCTATGGGTGTTCCCGAAGGTGTTTCCGGTGCAAGCCCCGCCCGCTATCAGGTGCCCTTCCAGAGCGACGGCAAGACTCCTCTCACCGTGGGTATCTTCGTGAAGGAGACCAACGTCAACTGGATTGCAGCCGACAACTTCAAGTTGTTCTATGTTGGCAAGGAAGGCAGTGCCGTTGAAGGCATCGCAGCCGAGACCGGCAACAAGTCCTTCGCCATCTACAACCTGGCTGGCCAGCGTGTTGCAAAGGCTGTTCGCGGCCTCTACATCATCAACGGCAAGAAGGTCGTGGTTAAGTGAGAATGATTTACTAGGACGGCCTAGGTTTTCCTAGGATTCCCTAGGCCGTCCTAGAAGCCTAGAAGCCTAGAAAGAATAAGAAACTCCCCGTTGCTCACGATGAGCAACGGGGAGTTTCTTTGTCAGTGCCCGGAACGGGACTCGAACCCGTACGGCTGTTAGGCCAAGGGATTTTAAGTCCCTCGTGTCTACCAATTCCACCATCTGGGCAGCATAACGGGTGCAAAGATAATAAATAATTGACAATTGACAATTGATAATTGACAATTATTTTCCCAAATTATTGATTATTGATGTTCAGCGTATTGTTTCCGTAGTACACACGATAGCGGAAAAGTGGCATCCCAGACTCACCCGAAGAGACCTGGCCAACGTTGTTCAGGTCATACGTGCGCCGACAACGGCTGCAATAGGCATAGCCGCCCTCCTGCAGGGTGAGCCGGCGATAAATGGTAAAATCGTCAGCGCAGTTACGGCAGGCCAGGTCGTAGCAGGTAACCACGGTCTGCGTCTCGCCAACCTCGGGAACATTGGGCAGGCCCACAATGAAACCCGAGAGGCCCATGTAGAAACCCGAATAGCCCTGTATGCTCAGCCGGTTGGCAATGCCTTGCGAGCCATTGGGCTTAGTGAATAGGAACCGATTGCCATCCACCTCCACGCTGCACCATTCGCCCATCGACTCGCAGGAGGTGTACAACTGCGAAATGCTGTTGACGGGCGTAAACACAAATCGTGCCGGCAAGTTGCAATACTTGTTGCTCACCAGTTCGCCGGAGCAAGAGGCGAACAAGAGAGAGAAGAGAAAGAGTGATTTCCTCATAGGCTAGAAAAACTAGTCAGACTAGATTATCTAGATAGCAGTCGCTGTTCGGCCTCCACGGCCCGCTCGAAGCCGAAACTGTCCCACACCTGCTGCATGAGGCCGGCAATTTCGCGGGTACAGAGGTTGCCGATGCTGCCCTCGTGGGTGTGATGCACCTGCTTGCGAGGCTCGAAGCGGCCCGCCTCGATGTCCATGCCCACCTTCTTATAGGCATCGCGGAAAGGCATGCCTTCGGTGGCCAGGCGGTTCACCTCCTCCACGCTGAACATCAGGTCGTAGCGCGGGTCGTCGAGGATGTGCTCGTTCACTTCCATGCGGCTGATGATGTACGTGCCCATCGACAGGCAGTCGCGCAACTCCTGGAAGGCGGGCAGGAACACCTCCTTCAGGATCTGCAGGTCGCGGAAGTAGCCACTGGGCAGGTTGTTCATGATGAGCGTTATCTGCTGGGGCAGGGCCTGCAGTTTGTTGCATTTGGCACGGGTCAGTTCGAACACGTCGGGGTTCTTCTTATGGGGCATGATGCTCGAGCCCGTGGTGCATTCCTTGGGCAGTCGCACGAACCCGAAGTTCTGACTATTGAACAGACAGGCGTCGAAGGCCAGTTTCGACAGCGTTCCGGCAATACCGGCCAGGGCAAAACTGACGTTGCGCTCGGTCTTTCCGCGCCCCATCTGAGCGTAGACGACGTTGTAGTCCATCGTGTCGAAGCCCAGCAGGTCGGTGGTCATCTGGCGGCGGAGCGGGAAACTGCTGCCGTAGCCTGCGGCCGAACCCAGGGGATTGCGGTTGGTGATGCGGTAGGCGGCCTGCAGCATCACCAGGTCATCGACCAGACTCTCGGCGTATGCACCGAACCACAGCCCGAAACTGGAGGGCATGGCCACCTGCAAGTGGGTGTAGCCAGGCATCAATACGTCCCGGTAACGCTCGCTTTGCAGTTGCAGTTCCGCGAAGAGTCCCTTTACGTCCTCGGCCACCAGGCGCAACTGCTCGCGCGTCCAGAGTTTCAGGTCTACGAGCACCTGGTCGTTGCGGCTGCGCCCCGAGTGTATCTTCTTGCCCACATCGCCCAGACGGCGCGTGAGCAGGAGTTCCACCTGCGAATGGACGTCCTCGATGCCCTCCTCTATCACGAACCGGCCTTCCTCAGCCTCTCGGTAGATGTTGCGCAACTCGGCGAGGAGAATGTCCAGTTCGCTGCGGGTGAGCAAGCCGATGGTCTCCAACATGGTTATGTGCGCCAGAGAGCCCAGCACGTCGTGGCGTGCCAGATAGAGGTCGAGTTCGCGGTCGCGACCGACGGTGAAACGGGCTATCTCTTCGTTGATGTCGTAGCCTTTATCCCAAAGTTTTTCCATTCGTTCTGTCTTTTTTATAGGGTTTACTAGGATGACCTAGGATTTCCTAGGACGACCTAGGATGACTAGGAGTTGCCTATCATGGCCAGCATGTCGGCCAGGCGCTCCACGCCGTCCTGCAACTTGCCCTTCAGCATCTGTTTCATCAGGAAGTTCAGTTCCACACCCAGCGTCACCTTCATGGCCGTCTGGCCCTCGCCGTTGGGCAGGAGTTGAATCCAGAGATTAGCGGGCACGGGCGAGTTCTCGGCGGCATACTTCACCAACTTCGGTTCCTCGCGCTCCACGATGCATAACGACACACGCCCCATGGGACCGGCATCGGCAGTCACAGAGTCGCGGTCGAACTGCAACTTGCTGACGATTTCCTGCATACGGGCCAACTGTTCGTCGTTTACCTGACTTCCGGCCTGCTGACGAACCATGTCGACAAAAGCCGGGTCGGCCATGCGCTCCTGTATGGTGCTCAAGTTCGTCAGGTCAGAGAACTTGGCGTAGACATGTGCCACGGGGGCATATATCCGTTTAACGGTGCTTTCGTACTTCGTCATTTCTTCCAGTTCGCAGGGTCCTTACGCCACTCGTTCAACAGTTCCACATCGTCTTCCGTGATATATCCGATGCGCAGAGCCTCAGCCACCACGGCTTCGTAGTTGGTCAGCGTCACCAGCGTTACACCAGCCTTGCGGAAGGCCTGTTCGGCTTCGGCAAACCCATACGTATAGGCAGCCACCATGCCGATGACCTCACAACCGTTGTTGCGGATGGCCTCGACGGCCTTCAGGCTGCTACCGCCCGTGGAAATGAGGTCTTCAATGACCACCACCTTCATGCCGGGCTTCAGTTCGCCCTCGATGAGGTTCTCCAGCCCATGATCCTTGGGTTTCGAGCGAACGTAGACAAAGGGCTTGGCAAGCAGGTCGGCAACCAGGGCGCCCTGTGGGATGGCACCTGTGGCCACGCCAGCCACGGCGTCCACCTCGGGGAAGCGCTCCATGACGATGCGCGCCGTCTCCACCTTCACGAAACTGCGAAGTTCGGGATACGACAGCGTCTTGCGGTTGTCGCAATAGAAGGGTGAATGCCAACCACTGGCCCACGTGAACGGGTTGTTCGGTTGTAACTTAATAGCCTTGATGTTCAGCAACTTGGCTGCAAAGATTTTCTCTAATGTCTTCATATCTGCATCTTTGGTTTCTTAAATCCGTCGCAAAGGTACGAAAAATTCACGTAATACGCGTAACGCGCGAAAAGAAAAATGGTAAATAAAAAAAGGGCTACCCTCACGGGCGGCCCTTTCATGGTTAAAAAGCATTTGGTTGTTCTATTAATTAACGAAAGAGAAAAAGTTTCATGGGTTACTTATGCCCAGGCTGTCGATGGCACCGGCAGGCAGTGCGGCCTCGGTGTTTGGCGACAACTGGGGCTCGGAGAAGAGTTGAATGGAATCTCCCGCTGCTGATGCCACGTGCATAGCGGCCGGTTCTTCGCCGTTGTGCTGAAATCCCTGCTGGGCAGCCATGCCGATGGTGAGCACCACGGCCACCATAGCGGCAGCGCGCCACAGGGGGGACAAGCGCTGGGCGATGGAGATAACCTGCGTGTCGACGCTCGGCTTGGCCTCTGTCGTGCCGATGCGGGCCATCAGCCGCTGGTCGAAGTCCTCGCTCAGATGCTCGTGTGCCATCTGGGCCTCAGCGGCGAACAGGTCGCGATAGGGCAACAGACTGGCAGGAATGTCGTCCTGGGCAAAGAAGGAACGGAGGATGGCCTCCTCCTCCAGCGTCGTCAGGCACTCCCAATACCGTTCGAGTAATTGTTCGATATACTTATAGTCCATACCTCTTTCTTGTGTGACCGTTCTCTTATAAGACGAATGAGGGTTACAAAAAGTTACAGCACAGAAGATATTTTTTTCTCATGTCGTCGTTACAGGCTTCAGCATATAGGAATAATGCAGGCTTTATTTTCTAAATTAAAAAAAAAATGTTAACTTTGCGATGCATTATTACAACTATATACAGAAAACTATGCAGAAAAGGGTTAGAACAATTGTGCTGACTGCCTTGCTGGCAATGACCTCCGGGGCCATGGGCCAGACAACGGTGAAGGGCATGCTGGTGGATGCCGAGACGGGCGAACCACTGGTGGGTGCGCAGGTGCGCATCGTTGGAGAAAAAACGGGTACGGTGTCGAACGCAGAGGGCGACTTCACTCTGCGCAATCCCAGCCGGAAGCGCGAAGTACTGGTGCAATATCTGGGATTCAAGGCCCAGAAGTTCCCCGTGCCCCGAAGCGGTGAGATGGGGACCCTGCGGCTGGAGCCCGACGAAGTGGCCCTGGAGGGCGTGACGGTGACCGGCACGATGGCCTTCGACCGCAAGACTCCCGTGGCCCTGTCGAACGTGACCATCGAGGAGATAGAAGAGAAACTGGGCGGACAGGAGTTCCCCGAAATCATGAAGACCACGCCCGGCGTGCACGCCAACAAGCAAGGCGGTGGCTGGGGCGACTCGGAGATATACATGCGCGGCTTCGACAACACCAACGTGGCCACGATGGTGAACGGCGTGCCCATGAACGACATGGAGAACGGCACCGTCTACTGGAGCAACTGGGCCGGCATCAGCGATGTGGCCAAGATTGTGCAGACGCAGCGCGGACTGGGCGCCTCGAAGGTGAGCGCACCCAGCGTGGGCGGCACCATCAACATCATCACCAAGACGCTGGACCAGAAGCGCGGCGGCAACGTCAGTTACCAGATGGGCAACAACGGGGCCAACAAGATTGCCTTTAACGTCTCGACGGGCATGTCCCAGAAGGGTTGGGGCATGACGCTGCTGGGCGCCCACCAGTGGGGCGACGGCTACGTCCGCGGCACCGACTACTCGGGCTACACCTGGTTTGCCAGCATCGCCAAGAAGTTCAACGAGCAGCATACGCTCTCGTTCACGGGCTTCGGCACCATTCAGCAGCACGGCCAGCGCATCTCCAGCATGAACTACGGCCCGCTGACCATCAAGGAATGGGCACGCGTGCGCCAGCAGTACGGCGACAAGCACTACCAGTACAACCCCAACTTCGGCTACCTGCACGGCGAGGAGTTCAACGCTGCACAGAACCACTACCACAAGCCGCAACTCTCGCTCAACCACGACTGGACCATCAACGACCACAGCAGCCTATCGACGGCCCTGTACATGAGCATCGGACGCGGCTGGGGCTCCACGGCTGAGGGACACGGAGCCGGAGCCTACACCGACTACTACGGTGCACAGAACGGACAGGTGAAGAACGACTTCCGCACGGCTGACGGCTACTTCGACTACGACGCCCTCTTCGACCGCAACGCACTGAGCAACGAAGGCTCGGTGCTGGCTCTGTGCAAGAGCACCAACGACCACCTGTGGACGGGTCTGCTCTCGACGTATAAGAACCAAATCAACGAGGACTGGAACGTCTACGGCGGTCTGGACTTCCGCTGGTACCGCGGTGACCACGCAACGCAGATCACCGACCTGCTGGGCGGACAGTACTTCATGGACGACCAGGACCGCTCGACGGTGAACCCTGTGAACAACCCCGCTGCCGCCAACCCCAACTGGGTGTACCAGAAACTGTACGTGGGCGACAAGGTGTATCGCGACTTCTCGGGCTACACCGTGCAGGAGGGCGTCTTCGGTCAGGCCGAATACAACCACGGACCCATTGCTGCCTACGTGAACGGTGCGCTGAACAACACCACCATGTGGCGCTACGACCGCTTCTACTACGCCAAGGACCAGGCCAAGAGCGACATTGCCAACTTCCTGGGCGGCAACATCAAAGCCGGTGCCAACTATAACATCAACGACTACCACAACGTGTTCGTGAACCTGGGCTACATCAGCCGCGCACCGAAGTTCAACGCCGCCTTCATGAACAGCACCAAGAGCAACTACCTGAACTCGGACGCCAAGAACGAGAAGATATTCTCGGTAGAGGTGGGCTACGGCTGGCAGTGCCGCTGGGCCAACGTGAAGGTGAACGGCTACTTCACCCGCTGGATGGACAAGTCGATGACCAAATACCTGACCCTGGACAACCAGGAGACGGGCTACATGAACATGACCGGCGTCGATGCCCGCCACATGGGCGTGGAACTGGAGGCTCGCTTCTATCCTGCCAAGTGGGTGGAACTGCGAGGCATGCTCTCACTGGGCGACTGGCAGTGGGACGGCATCGGTGAGGGCTACGTCTACGACGAACACGCCAATGCCGTGAACGCCGCCGGACAGGTCGTAGAGCCCTTCTCGAACGACCATGCACAGGCCCGTGTCAATCTCGACGGCATCCGCGTGGGCGGTTCGGCACAGACAACGAGTAGCATCAGCGTTGACTTCAAGTTGGGCGAAGTGCTCGGACTGAAGGACGGCCAGCAACTGAAGGTGGGCGGCGACTGGGTCTACTACGGCCGCAACTACAGTTACTACTCGCTGAGCGGAAGCAACATCACCGTGAAGCAGAATGCCACCACAGGCGAGTGGACGACAACCACGCCCCAGGATCCCTGGAAGGTGCCCTCGGCCTGCCAGGTAGACCTGCACGCCTCTTACAAGTTCAAGGTGGGCAAGGTGTTCGATGCCACGCTCTCGGGTGTCATCAACAACCTGTTCGACTACCAGTACATCGGCAAGGCCTACAACAGCAGCACCAGTTCGGCTGTGGCCAGTGCCGACAACGTATATGTGTTCTACAACTTCGGACGTACGTACTCGATAAGACTGAAACTGAATTTCTAGAGAGACTAGACGGACTAGACTACCTAGATAATCTAGACAATCTAGAGAGCCTAGAAAATCTAGAAAGAAAAAATAAAACAAAAAACTATGAAAACAAGAAATATCTTCCTCTTCGCCGCCGCAGCCCTGCTCTGCACCGCTTGCGAGGACTATACCGAGCACAACTTCGGCACACCCGAGGAACTGTGGCAGGCACAGCAAGTGAACACCTACGTCATAGAACTGACACCGCAGCACTATGCCGACTTGGCCCAGAACGCCGGCAACCAGGCCCTGGCCGCACAGGACGAAACGGGCATGACCCAGAAACACCTGGAAATGACGGGCAACGTCTGCGCATTCGTGGGCAACGTCACACCGCAGGAATACCTGCCCGCCATACTGAAGAACCTGGTCGGGACGAGCCAGTACTACAGCATGACTAATGGCTCGAGCATCACCGTCCGCTACCACGTGGGCAACATCGTTTCGGACGCCGCCTACGTGCCCAACGAGGGCGAACTGACGGAGACGGGCCGCTACCTCATCGTCCCCCAGGGACAGGAACAGCCCATAGCCACCTCGGGCGAGGGCAAGACCTACAGCTACCTGCTACTGGCCGGCAACTCGCTCTGCCCCGCCACAGTGCAGCGCGTGAACGACCAGACCATCTGGGCCAACGACGTGGCCGACGGTTGGGCCTACAGCATCGAGAAGAACGGCGACACGTGGCTGCTGTGCAACCCCTACGGGCAGTACCTGTACATGAAGGGCACCTACAACAACTTCAACTACACCGACGACCTGGGCGACCTGGACTACGACGCTGAATGGCCCGAATGGACCATCGCCTACGACGCCGCCAGCCAGACCTACGACATCAAAAACACGGGTAACGAGAAGACCCTGCGCTTCACCACGCAGTACAACAACGTGGGTGCCTACGACCTCTCGACCCTGGAATCGACCGAAGGGTATCTGCCCTTGCAACTGTACAAGCGTGTGGAAGGACGCGTGGAGAGTGTGGAAGTGCAGGAAGAGGTGGAGGAAGTGACCTTTACCCTGGAGGACGGCGAATGGCAGGCCAAGGGCGACTACCTGAACACGGAACTGACGGGTGGCAACACGCTGACGGACATGGACGCCGTGTTTGATGCCACGGGCTGGAGCGTAGAATACAAGGGCTCGATTGGCGACCTGAACTACGTATGGCGCTACGATGCCACGTATGGTCTGCGCTCATCAGCCTATGTTTCCAGCACTTACCATCCCACCGACGCATGGGCCATCAGCCCCGCCATGAACCTGAAGAAGGCTGAGCGCCCCGTCTTCTCCTTCGAACAGGCACAGAAGTACGCCGGTACGCCCGTGACGGACTACCTGCAGGTGTGGGTGAGCACCAACTACACGGGACGCGGCGGCCTGGATGCAGCCACATGGACCGACGTGACGGATAAGGTCGTGGGTACGTGGCCCGATGGTAGCGACTGGACCTACTATCCCATGACCGTAGACCTGTCGCCATTTGCCGGAGAGAAGGCTGTGAACGTAGCCTTCCGCTACATCTCCACCGATGCCGTGGCCGCCACATGGGAGGTTAAGAACGTGGTTTGCCGCGAGGCTGAAGAAAACGAATGAGAATAATAGGTCAGGAAAATATCGTGCAACAACTCAGGGACATGGTGGACCAGGGACGTCTGCCACACGCCCTGATGCTGTGCGGACCGGAAGGCAGTGGCAAGTTGGCCATCGCCCTGGACTTGGCACGCTATTTGTTGTGTGAACACAAGGAGGGCGGACAACCTTGCGAACACTGCCACGCCTGCCGTATGACGGTCCAGTGGTCCCACCCCGACCTGCACTTCTCCTTCCCCTTGATAAAGGGCAAGTCGACCGACCAGCCCGTCAGCGACGACCGACTGCCAGAATGGCGCGAGCAACTGGCACGCACCCCCTACTTCACCGCCAACGACTGGCTGGCCGACCTGCGGGCCGAGAACCAGCAACTGCAGTTCTACGTGGGCGAAAGCGATGCCCTGCAGCACAAGTTGTCGCTGAAGGCCAGCCAGGGCGGCTACCGCGTGGTCATCGTATGGCTGCCCGAGAAGATGCCGCCCGCCACAGCCAACAAACTGCTGAAACTGATAGAAGAGCCGCCCGAGCGGACACACTTCCTGCTCATCTCGCAAGAGCCCGACCAGGTGTTGGGCACCATCGTGAGCCGCACGCAACGCATCAGTGTGCCGAGGTTGAGTGAAGAGGTTGTTGCAAAGGCACTGACCGAGGACTTCCAGATGCCGGAGATACAGGCCCGGGACCTGGCACACATTGCCCAGGGCAACTACACCCAAGCCATGAAATTGGCCGACGAGGACACCGACAGGCGGGAATACTTCGACCTGTTCGTGGAAATCATGCGACTCTGCTACATGCGCAAGGCTAAGGAAATGCGCACGTGGGCCGAGCGCGTGGGGGCTATGGGGCGCGAACGGCAGAAGCACATGCTCGAATACTGCCAGCGGCTGGTAAGGGAGAACTTCATCTACAACTTCAGGCGGCAGGAACTGAACTACATGACGGAGGGCGAACGCGCATTTGCACAGAACTTCGCCCGCTTCATCAACGAACGCAACGTCATTCCCCTGACCGAAGAACTGGCTCACTGCCAGACCGACATCGAGCAGAACGTGAACGCCAAAATGGTGTTCTACGACCTTGCATTGAAAATAACAATATTGCTAAAACAATGAGATACATTTGTGGAAACAACGACCGAGGACTGTGCGCTAGAGGCTGCGGCAAGGGCCAGTGCCAACTGAACGTGCACGACTACCTGGCCGACCTGCCCGACAACCAGGAGGCGACAGACCTCGTGGAAGTACAATTCAAGAATACCCGCAAGGGATACTACCGAAACGACAACCATCTGAACATCACGAAAGGTGACATCGTGGCCGTAGAAGCCTCGCCCGGACACGACATTGGCATTGTGACGATGACCGGACGACTGGTGGCCCTGCAGATGAAGAAGGCCTACATGAAGCCGGGAGAAGAAATCAAGCGCATCTACCGCATTGCACGCCCGGCCGACATGGAGAAATACGAAGAAGCCAAGGCCCGCGAACACAGCACCATGATTGAGGCCCGACAGGCCGCCAAGGACCTGGGGCTGGAGATGAAGATCGGCGACGTGGAGTATCAGGGCGACGGCAACAAGGCCATCTTCTACTACATCGCTGAGGGGCGCGTCGACTTCCGCCAACTCATCAAGGTACTGGCCGAGTTGTTCCATGTCCGCATTGAGATGAAGCAAATCGGTGTGCGTCAGGAGGCCGGACGTATTGGCGGATTCGGTCCATGCGGACGCGAACTGTGTTGCTCGACATGGATTCGTTCCTTCCAGAGCGTGGGAACAGCCGCTGCACGCTATCAGGACATCAGCCTCAACCCACAGAAACTGGCCGGTCAGTGTGCCAAGTTGAAGTGCTGCATGAACTACGAGGTAGACCAGTATATCGAGGCCGGACGGAGACTGCCTAGCCGCGAGGTTTCGCTGGAGACCATGGATGGTGAATACTTCCTGTTCAAGGCTGATATCCTGTCGAACATGGTAACGTACAGCACCGATAAGCGCACCGCTGCCAACCTGACCACCATACCGGCTCGGCGGGCACTGGAAATCATCGAGATGAACCGTCGCGGCGAGAAGCCCGACAGCCTGGAGGAGGGCGGAAAGACGCTGCCCGTGAAGCCCGTCGACCTGGCTGCACAGGACGACTTGCATCGCTTCGACAAGAAGAAAAAGAAGAAAAAGAAAAAGTCCGGACGCGACCATAGCGGAAGCAACAACGCCGCACCCGATGCCAAGAAGGAATGAAGAACGCAATCTGGGGCATCATGTGCCTGGCGATGGTCGGTTGCACCAAGGGTACGTTGGTGCACCGGTACGAAAAGGTGAGTCCGCAAGGTTGGGAACGAACCGATACACTATGCTATGAACTCCCTGCTGTCACGAAACAGCAGGAGTGTCTGCTGAGCGTAGGCCTGCGATACAAGAACGACTTCCCCTACGAAGGCATCTGGATTGTCGTAGAAGGAAAGACGGAAGCCCCCTCAGCGTATTGGTGCGACACCCTCTACCTCCGCACTGCTGACGAGAATGGCACAGCCCTGGGACATGGTGTGACATTGATGCAGAACAGTATTCCCCTGAAGAAAATACGGTTAGAAGACGGTCAGCATGGACGCCTCCGTATATGGCATATCATGCACCGCGAGGTGATGCCCTCCATACGGGAAGTGGGCATCAGGCTCGAACGAAGCGATTACGACCGGCATCTATACGCAGGAAAATAAACAGCAGAATGGTGAAGCCCCATAGCGATGAGCCACCATAACTGAAGAAAGGCAGCGGGATACCAATGACAGGCGTAAGGCCCAAAACCATGCCTACGTTGATGAAAACGTGGAACAGGAAGATGCTCAGGACACAATAGCCGTAGATACGCCCCGAGGCGTAGGGTTGTCGCTCGGCCAGATGTATCAGCCTGAGTATTAAGAACAGGAAAAGAAGCAGCACCACGGCACAGCCCAGGAACCCCTCTTCCTCGCCCACGGTGCAGAAGATGAAGTCAGTCTCCTGTTCAGGCACGTACTTCAACTTCGTCTGTGTACCATTCAGGAAACCCTTGCCACGCAGACCGCCCGACCCGATGGCTATCTTGGCCTGAATGACATTGTAGCCTACACCGCGAGGGTCGTCCTCCATACCTAATAATACACGTATACGCGTGCGTTGATGGGCTTGCAGTGTATGGTTAAGCAGATGGTCGGCCGAATAGTGCAGGCCAAGGCCTCCGATGACAAACAGGGCAATATAGGCATAGCGGATGACATGATGCTTAATGGCCAGGTAGATTAAATAGACGATCATGCTTATGCATACGCCCAATTGCACCCACGTGATGTCGAAAGGGATGACATATTTACTGAAGAACAGAGCCGCCAACGTGAGTCCGCCTCCGTAGAGGAACACGTGCATGACAGCCGGCAAATGATGAGTATAAACACGCATCAGCCCCACCGCAAACAACCAAATGAACAGGAATACCAGGAAACGCCCCAAACTGATTGCATGAATGCCCCACAGCGCATCTTCGCTGAAGCGAACCCCTACAATAAAGAAGATTACAGCCGACACACCTGTAAAGAGCACGGCACCAGGCATCCCCTCACGATAGAGCATCAGGAAGAAGGCAAAATAGACCAAAGCACTGCCCGTCTCCTTCTGCATGACGATGAGCACCATAGGCAGAAGGATGAGGAAACACGACACCACGAAGTGCAACCGCTTGGAGATGTCGAAATCATTAGAACCCATGTACTTGGCCACGCAAAGGGCCGTGGCAAACTTCGCGAACTCGGCCGGTTGCAGACTGAACTTCCCTATCTTAATCCACGACAGAGAGCCCTTGATGTCGTGGGCCAGGAAGGGCGTGACCAGCAGCAGAACCATGAAACCCAGATACAGTGCATAGGCAAACGTGTCGTAGTAACGTTCGTCGACAGCCAGCAGGACACCGGCCAACAGGAAGGAACTGGCAATCCACACTATCTGCATGCCACTACGCGTAGAGAGGTCGAAGAAGTTTCCCTCCTGCCCGAAGTCGTAGGTGGCACCGCACACACTCATCCAGCCCAGTCCCAGCAGGGCAATGTAAATGACGATGGTGACCCAGTCGAGGGATGCCAATATGCTTCGCTGTTTATCTTTCGGTGCTGCCATAACTTATCGTTCTATTTGCAAAGGCCTCAGCCTTCTCCTCGCTTGCCGGCGACAGTTTGCCGTTGATGTACTTCTCCATAATCAGGGCACCAAAAGGCACGCCGTACGTGGCGCCCCATCCACCATTCTCGACATAGACGGCCACGGCTATCTTGGGGTCGTCCTTCGGTGCAAAGCCCATGAAGACGGAGTGGTCCTGCCCACGGTTCTGGGCCGTACCGGTCTTGCCGCACACCTCGTACCACGGATTGTTGGCCGCATGGCACGTACCGCCGACGACAGCCTGGCGCATGCCGGCCACCACCACTTCGTAGTTCTGACGCGAGGCCTTGGTGTAGTGGCGTGTCTTGTAGATGGTGTCGAGTTCCTCGCCCTGCACCTCTTTCACCACATGGGGAGTGATGTAGTAGCCACGGTTGGCAATGGTGGCCCCGAGGTTGGCTATCTGCAATGGAGTGAGGTTCACCTCACCCTGCCCGATGGCAATGGAGATGACGCTCAGACCGTTCCACGACTTGCCGAGATGCTTGTCGTAGAAATCGGCATTGGGGATGAGTCCGCGTTTCTCGCCGGGCAGGTCGATGCCAAGCGGGTAGCCAAAGCCCATCGAGACCATGTAGTCCTTCCACGTGGTCATGGCCTCCTGCACGGTGGCATACTTCTTGCGGTTGCCCAGCATATAGTAGAGCCCCCAGCAGAAATAGCCGTTGCACGACGTGGCAATAGTGGGAATGAGGGGGATGGGCGATGCATGGGGATGACAGCCCACCGTCAGGCGGCCGAAGTGGAACCCGTGGCTACAGGGGTAGGTGGTCTGCGGAGTGATGATGCCTTCTTCTAGGAAAGTCAGGGCCTGCGATGTCTTGAAGGTGGAGCCCGGCGGATATTGTCCCATGATGGCACGGTTGAGCAGGGGTTTCATGGGGTCGGCGGTGAGCAGGCGGTTGTTGCGTCCACGCTGGCGGCCCACCATGATGCGTGGGTCGTAGGTGGGCGACGAAACCATGCAGAGCACCTCGCCCGTAGCGGGTTCAATGGCCACGATGCTGCCCAATTTGCCCCGCATCAGGCGTTCACCCAGTTGCTGCAGTTCGAGGTCGATGCTCAGGGTCAGGTTCTTACCCGGCACAGGAGAACGGTCGAACTTTCCATGCTGATAGTTTCCCTTGATGCGTCCCCGGGCATCGCGAAGCAGAATCTCCACCCCCTTCTCGCCACGCAGTTGCCGTTCATAACTGCGCTCCACACCCAGTTTACCGATGTAGTCGCCGCTCTGATAATAGTTGTCGGCCTCGATGTCCGCCGGTCCCACTTCACCCACGTCACCCAGGATATGGGCTCCGTTGGGGTGTGCATACTGGCGGATGCTCCGTTTCTGGATGTAAAAGCCGGGGAAACGGAACAACTTTTCCTGAAACGTGGAGAACTCCTCGGCCGAGAGTTGGTTCATGAAGAGTTGCTGCGTGTAACTGCTGTAGCCCGGATTGCGATTGCGGTCCTTGATTTCCTCCATGCGCCGGTCAAATATCTCACGCGTGATGCCCAGACTTTGGCAAAGGTCGAGTGTGTCGACGTCCTTCATCTCCGACATCACCACCATGATGTCGTAGGCCGGCTGGTTGTACACCAGCAGTTTACCCGTACGGTCGCGGATGGCCCCGCGAGCCGGAAACTGGATGCGCCGCAGGAAAGCGTTGGAGTCGGCATTGCGCTTGAAGTCGTCGCTCATCAACTGCAAACTGAACAGGCGGATGAGATAGAGCGCGACAATGAGGGTGGCTATGATCCCCAGCACGTACTTACGATTCGAGTACTGACGGTCATTTGCCATGGCGCATGGAGTCGAGAGTGAGTATGAGGAACAACGACAAAGCCAGGCTGGAGGCAAAGGCTATCAACGTTTCCTCGATGTGGAAGAACGAAAAACTCTCCAGAAGATAGAAGGTCGCATGATGTACAAAGACCAGAACAGAAATGTAACGGACATGGCGCCAACGCCCCATGGATTGATAAGTCGGCACCAAGTCCTCGACGCATTCCTTAGGCGCCATGGCGTGGAACAGCGGCCACTGCACAAAGGCGGCCAGGGTCATGGCCGCAGCGGCTTCGCCCGGCGTATTCGAGAACATATCGACCAAAAGGCCTAGTACGAACGCCCATAGCATATTGCCTATGCGGCTCTCGTTCAGTGCGAAGGTGGCCAGGAACACAACGTATGGCATCGGAGTGGCATACCCCATGAGATGGATGTGGTTGCACACCAGCACCTGCAGGGCCACCAGGCCCAGCATCAGCAACAACCGTTTCAGATATACGACAATCATGGGGCAGACGGAGTTGAAGACACAGAATCGGCCGACTGCGCGGCATGCACAGGAATGGCTGACTGCCAGTCGATGACAGCCACATCGCGCAAACGGGCAAAGTCGGTACTCAGCCCGATTTCAAGTTGGTAGGACAATCCGTCGTCGGAGTTGAGCACGCGCTTCACCTTACCCACGAAGATGCCGGGGGGGAAGACACTGCTGAAGCCGCTCGTCTCCACCCACTCGCCTTTCCTGATCTTGGCGTGGTGAGGTATGTCGTCGATGAAGGCACGCAACGGATTCCCCCCACCCCACTTCATATAGCCAAAGTATTCGGTATTCTTGAGGCGGCAACTGATGCTGCTGCGGGAATTGAGGACGGGAAGCACAATGGCGTAGTGGCGGCCCGTCTGGTAGACAATGCCCACTATGCCCGTACCGCACACCACGCCCATCTCGTTGTGGATGCCGTCGGCGCTGCCACGGTCGATGGTGATGTAGTTGTCGCGGTCGTGAATCGAGTTGTCGATGACACGGGCCGGAATGCGACGGACGCCGGCCAACTGGGCAGCCAGTGTGCGCTCGGTAAGGGTGGAGTCATGTTCGTACTCGGCCAAGCGGTGACGCAGGATGTCTACCTCGCTTTGCAGCACAAGGTTTGTTTCCGTCAGTTGGCGGTTGACCTCACCCAGCCGGGTGTAGGCCACCAGCCGGCTCTGCCAATCCAGCACCGTACCCGAGACCATGTTGGCCTGGGTGAACCACACACTGCCCTGATAGTTGTTAAAACGAAACAGGAGCACCAGGCTTGTCACCTCCAGCAAGAGGAAGACAATCCAGTGCCCCCAGTTCCTTATCCAGTCCGCCAGTGCGTTCACCTTTAACTTCCCTTCTATATATTACATCAGGAAGGAGAAACTCTGAATATTCTTCAGGGCCACACCCGTACCCTTAGCCACACTGTGCAGGGGATCTTCGGCCACGTGGAAGGGTATGCTCAGTTTGTTGGTCAGACGCTTGTCCAGGCCACGCAGATAGGCACCGCCACCCGTGAGCCAGATGCCGTTCTTCACGATGTCGGCATACAGTTCTGGCGGAGTAGCCTCCAGGGCACTCAGCACGGCAGCCTCAATCTTGGAGATGGTCTTCTCCAGACAGTGGGCAATCTCCTGGTAGCACACAGGCACCTCCATGGGCAGGGCCGTAATCTTGTTCGGGCCGTAGACCACGTAATCCTCGGGAGCCTCGTCGCCCAGGTCGGTCAGGGCGGCGCCCACGTTTATCTTGATGCGCTCGGCCATGCGTTCCGACACACGCAGGTTGTGCTGGCGGCTCATGTATTCCTGGATGTCAGCCGTCAGGTCGTCACCGGCCACGCGCTGACTCTTGTTGACCACGATACCGCCCAGCGAGATGACGGCAATCTCGGTGCTGCCACCGCCGATGTCGACCACCATGTTGCCCTGTGGGGCCAACACGTCGAGTCCGATACCGATGGCGGCTGCCATCGGCTCGTAGATGAGGTACACCTCACGTCCGCCGGCATGTTCGGCACTGTCGCGCACGGCACGCAGTTCCACCTCGGTGCTGCCGCTGGGCACACCGATGACCATGCGCACAGCCGGACTGAACAGGCTGCGGCCCGTGTGCACCATGTTTATCAGACCGCGTATCATTTTCTCACAAGCATCGAAGTCGGCTATCACGCCATCGCGCAGTGGGCGCACCGTGCGGATGTCGGAATTGGTCTTCTCGTGCATCTCCTTGGCCCGCTCACCGACGGCAATCATGCGGTCGGTACGCCGGTCGAGTGCCACCACACTGGGCTGGTCCACCACTATCTTCCCATCGCTGATGATGATGGTGTTGGCCGTTCCGAGGTCGATGGCAATCTCCTTATTCAATGAAAACCATTTCATGTCAGGGTTAAAAATTAAGAGTTAAAAAATTAAGAGTTAGGAATTGGTAGACGCGAACCACTGATGAATGGCTGTGTCGTAGTGGCTGCTGACGCCAAAGGCCTCACAGGCAAACCACCGGCGCTGCTCCAGCGTGGTCTGGGCACCCTGCTCGCGCAGGATCTCGGCCAGACGCCCATACTGGGCCTTCGAGGGCACGATGACCACGTCCTGGAAGTTCTTGGCTGCTGCGCGGATGAGCGAGATGCCGCCGATGTCTATCTTCTCGATGATGTCGGCCTCGCTGGCTCCGCTGGCCACGGTCTGCTCGAAGGGATAGAGGTCGACGATGACCAGGTCAATCTCGGGAATCTCGTACTTCTGCATCTCTGCCTGGTCGCCCTCCAGGGCACGACGGCCCAGGATGCCGCCAAACACCTTCGGGTGCAAGGTCTTTACCCGGCCACCCAGTATGCTGGGATAGCCCGTCACGTCCTCCACCTTGCAGCAGGGTATGCCCAGGCCCTCGATGAAAGCCTGCGTGCCGCCCGTACTGAGCAGTTCTACACCCTGACGGTGCAACTCATGTAAAATCTCGTCGAGGCCGTCCTTGTGGAAGACACTCACCAATGCTCTGCGAATTTTTTTTGTATTTTCCATAAATCACTCTATTTCGGGTGCAAAGATACGAAATAAAAACGAATGAAACGTCGATTGCAAAAAAATAATATTGAATTATTTTGCAGTATCGCATACTTTGTATTAACTTCGCCCCCGAATTCGCACCAAAATGCAAAAAACACACAAAAAATATGGACACAAAAGCATCAAACAGAAGAAAAGATCAGGCTATGGAGGCTAAGGCGAGACGCATCGACGAAGATGAACTGGAAGATGTCGAGCCCAGTGCCAAGGATAACGATTTGCTCGACAGCCTCGTGGAGAGTGCACTGAACGACGACAAGGAGGAAGACATCCCCCTGCCCATGCCCCCGTCGTCGACGGCCAAGTCGCAACAGATGATTCACCTCATCCAGGCCATCGACCGCAAACTCCCCCTCGACGACTATGCCGAGCAGAACCAACTCGACTTCGACGAAGTGCTCGACAACCTGGAGCATCTCATCCAGCGCGGCACGAAACTCGACATCACCTACTTCACCGACGAGGTGCTGGGCGAGGAATGCCTCGAAGAACTGTTCGACTACTTCGACGAGGTGGACGGCGACGTCAACCAGGCCATCGACGAGTTCTACGGAATCTATCAACCCGAAGAGGTGCGCCTGGCCCGCCTTGTTTGGCACAAATAAAGCAGAAGACATGAAACGCACATTCACCCTTGCCGTGCTCGCCGCTTCAGTATGGAGCGCCGTGGCACAAAAGACCGTATACATCCCCAACGAGTGGAAGAATCCCTGGCCTGCCGATTCGCTGCTTTACGCCGAGGACGACCCCGACGGCCGGTACACCTGGTCCAAGTCGCGCTCGGTAGAGAGCGACAACGTCATCGTCTTCTGGGACAAGGGATACGGCACCCGGAAGGCCTCGCAGTCGCCTTCCGCCTATCAGGTGGACGAACAAGACCTGTTGGCCAAATGCGAGGCTTTCTATGACCTGGAAATCAACAAACTGGGATTTGTGGATGCCGAGAAGTCGAACCTCTCGCGATACAAAGTGATGGTGCTGCTCAATCACACCACCGACTGGGTATGCTACGGCGGTGGCTACGACTACATGGTCAGCGCCCTCTGGCTGGGACCGTCGGCCTGCAAGCCTGTGGGCCACTCCGTTGCCCACGAGGTCGGTCACTCGTTTCACTACATGTGCTATGCCGAACACAGCGGACACAGGGAGTCGGACACCGACAACACCGGATTCCACCTGGCGTGCGGCAACGGACAGGCCATCTGGGAACAGACGGCGCAGTGGCAGGCCAACCAGTCGTACCCCGAACTGATGTACAGCCAGAGCATAGGCGTCTTCCGCAACTCGCACAACCTGGCCTTCTCCCACGAGTGGCACCGCTACCAGAGTTACTGGTTCCACTACTACCTCTGCCAGTATTACAACGACATCACCACGGTAGCGCAGGTGTGGAACCAACCCATGACGGGGCAGACGAGAGGCAGGGCGAACGATTTCAACCAGGCACTGATGAAACTGAAGGGGCTGAAGGCCGCCGACCTCTATCGCCTCTACTACGACTATGCCGCCCGTCTGGCCACATGGGACCTGGACGTGTGCGCCCCCTATCGCAATGCCTACATCGGCGACTTCCACTATGCCGCCGTGCTGACCGACGACCGCACCTATCAGGTGGCCTTCGAGAGTGCACCCCAGTCCACGGGCTTCAACATCATCCCCCTCATCGTGCCCGAGACCGGAACGGAGATTAAAACCACCTTCACCAGCCTGCTACCCAGCAACAGCACGCCGCTGGCCGACGGCGACCCGGCCCTGTACCTGAACGGCAGCACACAGTGGGAGAAGAGCAACCGCACGACATACTTCACCACCGGTGCGCCCGGCTACAAGGGCTTCCGTCTGGGCTATGTGGCCCTGCTGAAGGACGGCACCCGGCGGTATCTCCACCGCGACACCGTCTACTGCCAAGGCGCGAACAACAACACGGCCGAACTCGTCACGACCATCCCCGAAGGCACCGAGCGCCTGTGGATGATTGTATCGCCCGCACCCAGCAAGTACTATCAGCACCTGTGGGACGAGAAGTTCAACGTCAACGATGACGCATGGCCCTACCAGGTGGCCTTCGAAGGCACCGACATCAACGAGGCCCGGGCCACCGTCTATGTTCCCTCACAAATCGACGGACGCCCCATCTCCGATGCCACCTTCACCTACGACGTCCGCCTGCCCAAGCGCTCGGACTACACTCCCGTCAGCGTCACCATAGGCGGGTCGGCAGCAGCCCTGCTGAGCACGGCCTTCCAACTCAACACCGCCGACATTGCCGGCAAGATGAAGACCTGGGCCACTGCCGGTCCCAAGGCCGACCAGGTGATGTTCTATCCCGTCAACTGCAACACCGTGCGCACCGTCAACCGCGGCAGCACGGCCAACGGCTACGGCCACTGGTTCAACGCCAGCGGCAATGTGAGCGACTACGCCAGCGGCTACCTCTATTCGGAGTTCACCCCCGCCAGCCTCACCTTCAACATCGGCCAGTATCCCGGCAAGGCGAAGGAAGGCAACACCTACACCATCGGCCAGGCGCTGGTCTACAACGACGGTACCAATAAGGCCACGGCCTACTTCATCTTCCGTGTCCACATCACCGACGGCGAGGCAGGCTACGAACTGGTGGAGAAGACCAACGGCATCCAGGATATTGAAAATGAGAGATTGAGCAATGGAGAGAATGAGAAAATGAGAGAACGCATCTACGACATGACCGGACGTCAAATCGTAAATCGTAAATCGTCAAATAGTAATTTCACTTCGTCCTCTGTGCGCCCAAAGGGTGTCTACATCCACAACGGCAAGAAACATATCTCCTCCATCCCCTAAATCATAAAGTAAGGTAAATTTGCACTTGTTAATCCATAAATGACAATGAGCCATGACATATTTCAACCAATTCCACCAAGAGGCATCGGAGCGCAAGATGCAGAAAATTGCAGAATCGAAACTATCGCCGATGAACTCCGTCGACGCTGCAAACTATATGAAGCGCAACGTAGAAATAGCCAGCCACATGTATTTCGCATCCGCATCACCGGCGACAAATCGGGCTATGAATGGCATCTCGCATGGGTAAGCCATTTTTACCATAACATGTCGCTATTTGGCCATAACACTATAAATTCTTCTTGATTTGGCCAAATAGCGACATGTTTTCTTATCTTCCCTTCCCGAAATTTGCAAGGTTCGCACAAATTATGTAATTTTGCATTATGTAATTTTGCATAAAACCCATTGACGCCGTATCTATGAAACCGTTGAGCAATCCCTTTGTGATAGGCAAATATGTTGATAAGGACTACTTCTGCGACAGGAATAAGGAGTCGGAATTGCTTGTCCATCATATTGTGAATGGCCGGAATGTGGCCATCATGTCGGAACGCCGTCTGGGCAAGACGGGACTGATAGAACATGTCTTCTCCAACTATTTGCCCGACGAGTACGAAACCTTCTTGATAGACATCTATACCTGCAAGAACCTGAGGGAGATGGTTTACTTGCTAGCCAACGAGGTCTTCAAGAAAATATCCAAAAGGCAGCCACTGATAGAACGCCTGCTACGCATTGTACGTTCCCTGAAGGCAACGATATCGTACGACGCCGTAACGGGACAGCCCGAGTTGGGGCTCGGCCTTGGAGAAATACACCAGCCGGAGGTCACGCTCGACGAGATACTGGAGTATTTGGAGACATCCGACAAGGTGTGCGTGGTGGCCGTTGACGAGTTTCAAAAGGTAACTAGTTTCGAAGAGGGCAACGTGGAAGCACTGCTACGGACAAAGATTCAGCACCTGAAGAACACCCAGTTTATCTTTGCCGGCAGTGAGCGTCACCTGCTGGAGGGCATCTTCAGCGACCCGGTCCGTCCGTTCTACAACAGTGTGGTGTTCATGCATCTGTTGCCTATAGACCAAGGAGAGTACATAAGGTTTTGTCTGCATCTGTTTGCACGCTATGGCAAGACCGTATCCGAAATGCTGGTGTCTCGGCTTTACGATTGTTTCCAAGGCATCACCTGGTACTTGCAATTATCGATGAACGAGGCGTTCACCATGGCCGAACGTGGAGGGCATGTAGACGAAGAAGCCTATGGCCAGATTCTGAATCACATGGTAGATTCCAAACGTTTCACCTTCGAAGACCGATATGCATCGCTGACGGAGAAACAAAAGGCCGTTTTGCAGGCTATTGCCGCAGAGTTCCCCCGGCAACCTGTTCTGACCAGCCATGAGTTCATTGCAAAATACCACTTGAAGACGGCCAGTAGCATACAGACAGCGGTCAAAGGGCTGACAGACAAGGGCATCCTCAGCGACCACCACGGCACGAAGCGTCCCACCGACTTGCTGTTCATGCTATGGTTGAAGAATTTCTGAAAAGTAGGAAATCAGAGTCCCTCCTTTCTCCCAATTCGTTGCTTAAACTATCTCTTATTTATTTTTTCCGAAAAGAAATATCATAATATCATAAATCGGCCCTATCGCGCTGATACTGAAATGGATAGCGAATGATATTTCCTATGATATTTCTATGATATTATGATATTTCTTCGCGCCAAAACCGGCATTTACACGAAAAAGACGGCCTCCTTGCAGGTGAATGAGCAACTCCCGGGGGCGCTCATCCATTCCTCCGAACTGGTCACGAAATGAGTTCCACGCGTGGAACTGGCGAGTTCCACACATGGAACTGATGAGTTCCACGCGTGGAACTCACTTTGACATCGTGAGAAGGGACAAGGAGCAAAGGGCAAGGAGGCAA
>JAFSXQ010000105.1 GCA_017444005.1 Bacteroidaceae bacterium
GAGAGTTCGTCGGTCAGTTCGTCGCCGTACAGCGGCAGTCCCACCTCGAAGCGCAGCGTGTCGCGGCAACCCAGTCCGCAGGGCTTGGCTTCGCCGCTCTCGATGAGTTTGTCCCACATCTGCTGGATGAGTCCGTGCGAGGCATACACCTCGAATCCGTCCTCGCCCGTGTAGCCCGTGCGGCTGATGATGATGGTCTCGCCCTCCACGTCCATCTTCTTGAAGGTGTAGAACACCAGTTCCTGGCACGCCAGACCCAGCACACGCTCCACCACCTCCTCGGCCTTCGGGCCCTGGATGGCCAACTGACCATAGTAGTCGCTCTGGTTCTCCGTAACGACGTCAAACTTCTTGGCCTGCTCCGAAATCCAGGCATAGTCCTTGTCGATGTACGCTGCATTGATGACGAGGAAGAAGCGTTCGTCGCCCTCCTTGTACACCAGCAGGTCGTCGATGGTGCCGCCGTTCGGGTGCAGCATCATACCGTAGAAGATCTTACCCACGGGTGCGCCCGCGATATCATTAGTAAAGATGTACTGCACGAAGCGCTCGGCTTCCTTGCCCGTCACCAGCACCTCGCCCATGTGGCTCACGTCGAACACGCCGCAGGCCGTGCGCACGGCCATGTGTTCGTCGGTGATGTCGGTGTACTGGATGGGCATCTCAAATCCGCCGAAACTCACCATCTTGGCGCCCAGTCGGATGTGCCTCTCGTAGAGGCAAGTTCTCTTGTCACTCATAGTATTGTGTGTGTTTTGGTTAATTCGCGCTTCAAAAATACCAATAATTCTTGACATGACAAAGAATTTTTCGTATTTTTGCAATGTTTTTAGGTTATGAACGAACAGAAAGCGATAGTTACAGAGCCTTGCCCCACGACGCAGAAGCCCCTTGTTTCCGTCCTGATGGCCGTGTACAATGCCGAACCTTTTCTCCCGGAGGCTCTGCATTCGCTGTTGCACCAGACGCTCCGCGAAATCGAGGTGCTGGCGGTCGACGATGCCTCCACCGACCACTCGCTGGCCATACTCCAGCGCACGGCTGAGGAGGACTCGCGCCTCCGCGTCTTCCGGCACGAAGAAAACGAAAGTCAGGCCGTGGCCCGCAACACCGCCCTGCAGTACGCCCGGGGCGAATACATCTGTATGGTGGACGCCGACGACTGGCTGGCCCCCGATGCCCTGGAGACGGTGGTCGCTGTGTTCCGCGACCATCCGCAGACCGATTGCGTCGTCTTCCGCCTCGTGCTCCACTGGCAGGCCGACGGACGCGAAGAGGAGTATCGCCGTCAGGGCACCGCGCCGCTCCGCCCCGTGCCCTCGTGCATGACGGGCGAGGAGGCTTTCCGCCTGAGTCTCGACTGGACGCTGCACGGACTTTACGCCGTGCGCCGCGAGATACATCTCCGTTACCCCTACGACACCAGTTGCCTCCTCTACAGCGACGACAACACCACGCACCTCCACTACCTGCGCAGTCGCGAGGTGCGCCTGTCCTCGGCCACGTACTACTATCGCAAGCACCCGGCCAGCAGCACGATGGCCGTATCGCCCAACCTGTTCCTGTATATGCGGGCCAACCTGAGCATGAAGCGCACCCTGGAGCGGGAGGGCGTCGCGGCCGACCTGCGTGCCGAGTACGAGCGCTGTCGCTGGTACAACTTCCGCGGGCAGTTGTGGACGTATTTCGACTATAAAGGGCGATTCAGCCCGTATATGCAGCAATACCTGCGCGGCGAGTTCCGCGAGGTCTACTCCACCTTCCGTCGCCCTTTGCCCTTCCCCCTGCTGATGGCCTCGGAACGCCTGCGCTGGTACATCCGGCGCCACATCTTACATGCTTAATTCCTAATTTTAATACTCTCAGACCGTGAACGCAAGAATCATAGAACTACCGAAGATTACCGACCCGCGAGGCAATCTGTCCATCATCGAGGAATGTCGCGAGGTGCCCTTCGACATCAAGCGCGTGTACTGGCTCTACGACATACCCGGAGGTACGGAGCGCGGAGGCCGGGCCCTGCGCCATACCGACGAGTTCATCGTGGCCCTCTCGGGCAGTTTCGACGTGGAACTCGACGACGGTCACAGCCGTCAGGTGTTCCCGCTCAACCGTTCGTACTACGGTCTGCTGGTGCCCAGCGGCCTGTGGCGCACGATGGTCAACTTCTCCACCAACGCCCTGGCCCTTGTCCTCTCGTCGACCGACTATTCGGATGCCGATTACATCTTCGATTACAACGAATTCAAAAACATAGCCCGATGACCCTGCCCACCGTCTTCGACTGTTCGCTTTGCGAACTCAACAAGTTCCACTATCCCGAGGGGAACCTGACGTGCGTCTACCAGAACGTGCATGTGCCGTTCCCCATCCGGCGCGTGTTCTACTCCTACGACATACCCGGCGGCGAGGACCGTGGCGCCCATGCCCACCGGCGCTGTCATCAGTTCATCGTTGCGGCCAGTGGCAGTTTCGAGGTTATGCTCGACGACGGCACCAATCGCCGCATCGTACCCCTCAACCGCCCCTTCGTCGGTCTGCACGTGCCACCCGGCATCTGGGCCGCCGAACAGCGCTTCAGTTCGGGCAGCATCTGCCTGGTGCTGGCCTCGGAGACCTACGACGAGGAGGACTACATCCGCAGTTACGAGGAATTTCTGGCTTACATCAAGACCGCAAAATGATACCCTTCTTAGACCTACAGGCCATCACCCGCATGCATGGCGACGAGATAAAGGCGGCAGTCAATCGCGTCATCGATTCCGGCTGGTTCCTCCAGGGACGCGAGAACCAGACGTTCGAGTCGCACTATGCCCAGTACATCGGTTCCCGCCACTGCGTCGGTGTTGCCAACGGGCTGGACGCCCTGCGTCTCATCCTGCGTGCCTATAAGGAAATGGGCATCATGAGCGACGGCGACGAGGTCATCGTTCCGGCCAACACCTACATCGCCACCATCCTGTCCATCACCGACAACCGCCTCGTGCCCGTGCTCGTAGAACCCGACATCGAGACCCTCCAGATAGACGACGCCCTCATCGAGCAGGCCGTCACCCTCCGGACGCGCGCCGTCATGATTGTCCACCTCTATGGCCGTTGTGCCTATACGGAGCGCATCGGCGACGTTTGCCGGCGCCACGGGTTGAAGTTGATTGAAGACAATGCCCAGGCCCACGGCTGCAACTTTCAACCTTCCGCTCTCAATTTCCAATCTGAAAAGACCGGTTCCCTGGGCGATGCCGCGGCCCACAGTTTCTATCCGGGCAAGAACCTGGGCGCACTGGGCGATGCCGGGGCCGTCACCACCGACGATGCCGAACTGGCCGATGTGGTCCGTACGCTGGCCAACTACGGCAGCCGGCGGAAGTACGAGTTCCGCTATCAGGGCATCAACAGCCGCATGGCCGAGACCGATGCCGCCGCGCTGGACGTCAAACTACGCTATCTCGACGAGGACAACCGCCGCCGTCAGCAACTGGCCGCCCTTTACTACGACGGCATCGCGAATCCCCTCGTCAGCCTTCCCCGTCGCCTGGCCGATGCGAGCAACGTCTACCACCTCTTCCCCGTCCTCTGTGAGCGGCGCGACGAACTGCAGGCCCACCTCACCCGTCAGGGCATACAGACGCTGATTCACTATCCCATACCGTCTCACCGCCAGGCCTGCTATCCCGCATGGAACACCCGTTCGTACCCCATCACCGAGCGCATTCATGCCTCCGAACTCAGCCTGCCCCTCCATCAGGCCCTTTCCGAGGCCGATGTCCGCGAGGTTGTCCGTGCCGTCAATGCCTTCCGGTAAGAGGCCTATCACTCCTGTCAAAATAAGATTACTAATCTTTCGCCAATAAGATTACTAATCTTCTGCCGATAAGATTACTAATCTTTCGTCGATAAGATTACTAATCTTCCGATGATAACATCGTATCGTGTTGTCGAAGGTACCCGGAAGTCTTTTGTGCTTTCGGGATTTTTTTGTATCTTTGCCCCACGATGAATGTAGCAGAACCATGAATGCCAACCTACTCAAGACCCGAGGAGCAGCGTTGCTCCTCATACTCTGCCTCTGCAGCATAGCCGTCCGAGCACAGGAGACCGACATCCGACCCGACACCTGGACGGCGACGGATGCCCTGGGGCGCACGATGCCGACAGCCGACGACGCACCACTCCGGACGGATAAGCCGCGGACGGTGGGCATCTTCTACATCACCTGGCACGATGAAGGGAAGTTCAACCTCAGGGCACCCTACGGCGGCGACGTGACCCGGACGCTGACGGAGGCTCCCGAGGCGCGGCTCGACGCCTACCATCCCGCGTGGAAGGAGTGGAGCCTGCACTGGGGCGAACCCGAGGCCGGCTACTTCCTCAGCCAGGACCGTTGGCTCATCCGTCGAGACCTCTCGATGCTGGCCGATGCGGGCATCGATGTGCTCATCCTCGATGTCACCAATGCCGTGCTCTACTGGGACGAGTGGCGCGTGCTGTTCGAGGAGATGCAGGCGATGCGCGACCTGGGCAACCGCGTGCCGCAGTTCTGCTTCTGGGCCTTCAATGGCAATGTGGTCAGCGTGGTCACCCAACTCTACGAGCGCATATATAAAGAGGAACGCGCGAAGGACTTCTGGTTCTACTGGCAAGGCCGTCCACTCCTGCTCTACAATGCCGAACCCAGTCACGACGCCAATGGCGGAGGCTACGATAGCGGTGCCTATCCACGGGAGATCCACGAATTCTTCACCCTGCGCAACATGTGGTGGGGCTACTACGAATGGGGTGGTCACCCCTACGTGGGCACCGAGGATAACTGGGCCTTTGGCTACGAGATGAACGACGAACGCGTAGCCGCCCTGTCGCCCGTCGACCTGGCCTCGCGCCACGGGGAACGGCTGGAGGAAATGGCCGTCACGCCCGCCCAGCATCCCATCAGTATCACGGGCAAGAGTTGGCGTCGCGATACCAAGGAACCGCAACTCGACACCTACGACCTGCCCGATTCGGCCTACGTGCCCTGGCTCGGACGCACCGTTGTCCATCCCGAGGGCTATGGCATCTACTTCCAGGACCGCTGGGACGAGGCGCTGGCTGTCGACCCCGACTTCATCTACCTCAACGACTGGAACGAATGGACGGCGGGCAAGTACGTATCCGGCTTTGCACCCGGCAGCACGACAATGCCCGGCCCAACGACCTTCCTCGGCCGGAAGAATCCCTTCTACTTCGTCGACCAGTACAACGCTGAGTTCAACCGCAGCATCCAACCCATGCGTGGAGGCTACACCGACAACTACTACATGCAGATGGTGCAGAACATCCGTCGTTACAAGGGCGTGCGCCCACAGCCGCAGACCCGTGGCTACCAAGGTGTCGCCCATTATCGTGATACCCGTGGTGACGTCCTCCACCGCGACCACAACGGCTACGGCGGGCTCCACTACACCGACACTACGGGCCGCAAC
>JAFSXQ010000106.1 GCA_017444005.1 Bacteroidaceae bacterium
GGTTGCACAGCCACTATTCAGTTGCCCGACGGAAGCCGCCATGAAGTGGGCGAAGGAGAGCATCGGTACACCCAACCGATTCCTGCAAAATAGTTAAGTAATCGCTCCTCGGATTAAATGTCTGTCCGTCTCGTTCGTATTTAGATTAGAAATGAGTAAAAACTATCAGACAATGAACGGATTTTCCCTGAAGAATGCCATTTTTATGGCGGTGCTGTATGGACTGTTCGCATCAGCCTGTACGGCAGATAACTTGGATGCTGTGTCCTCTGAACCTGTAATGGAACAGAGCCGACCCCGGCAGGCAGCGGCACAGACCGTGAGTGTGAAACTGACGGACTATGTGACCACGAGTGGAACTATCACCATCGACGGCGGTGGCATAGGCAGTACCCGCAACGGTGCCTACGTGATTTATAAGGTCAGTGTGGCGGAGACGGGCGTTTACGATGCTTTCCTCCTTTTTGGTTCGAAGTATGACGGCAGTTCACTTGCTGTGGACATGGACGTGGATGCCGATGTGCTGGCTTCCCGACCCACGGAATCGCAACTGACGCAGACTGTCAGCAACACTGGCAGTTGGACTCCTTCGCGACGTTACACTTTCCGCAGTTTCTACCTGCGTGCCGACAGCACCTACTACCTTCGCCTCACTTTCCTCCAGAAGGAGAGCGGCCGCTGGGTGGGCAACGTGTCGCAGTTCGGTTTGCAGTGGAGCAGCAATCAAGATGCCAAGGCTGCAGTGCCCGTGGATGTCACCGCTGACGAAGGCTACACGCTCTACGCCATCGACGGCAACGACCGTCAGACCATCTACCCCTTCTGGCTTGCATGGGCCTGGAGTCCCAACTACATTGAGGTAAAAGACAACGCCTTCGAGTTCTACTACAACCAGGCCGCCCTCGATGCCGACAACCGGCGCGAGCGCCGAGGCTGCGAACTGACCTGTCCCTTCAAGACCACGAGCGAGGGTTGGTACGGCTTCCGCATCTTCCTGCCCGAGGAGGGGTTCCCGAAGACGCTGTCGGGCAGCATCTTTTGCCAGATGTTCAACTGTGGCGACCGCAACTCATGGGCCGGTCACCTTAGTCTCAACAAACAGAACGTGGTATTGTCCTATCGCAACGCACTCGTCGACCCCACCACGCGCACCGTAGGCAAGGTGGAGTGGGGTCGTTGGACGAAGGTGGTCGTCTACTTCCGTGTGGGGCGCAACCGGAAGGGCTGCATCCGCGTGTGGCTCGGCGAGGAAGTGAACGAGGACGCCCCCAAGGTGACTGCCAACAACATCAATTTCGGCTTTGGCGAGTGGGTTGACGATACACACCTCAATGGCGAAGTGTCCGAAGCCAACGAAAAGGCCGACTACATCGGCTGCAAGTTCGGGCTCTACGTCAGCAGCGGCGGCGACCGCACCATCCGCTTCGACGACATCAAGGCCCTGGAAGGTAATCCTGAGGGCGCCTTCAGTATCGTCTGCCCACCGTCCGACGATATTGATACAGGTATTCGCGATATAAGAATGTAAAAAGCAAATCAGCCATGAAGAAATTCGTATTCCTCCTATTTATCCTATTCTCGATAGCATCAACATTTGCCCAGACCATAGACGTGAGAGGCGAGGGAAAGCCTCTGGAACACTACTGGAGCGTGGGTACCTGTGCCGGGCGCGCGAACGAAGGACTGCGCACCTCGTGGGTGGAGCAACTGCGGACGGTCCACGACGAGTGTGGCTTCCAGTACCTGCGGATGCACGGGCTGTTCGACGACGACATGTGTGTCTATTTCGAGGACAAGAAAGGCAACGCGATCTATAACTGGCAGTACATCGACGAGGTGTTCGACCGCATGCTCCAGATTGGCGTGCGCCCCTTCGTGGAACTCTCGTTCTTCCCCGAGCTCATCGCCAAGGAGAACAGCCTCCGCCAGATGTGGTACCGCAACTGCGTGAGCTAC
>JAFSXQ010000107.1 GCA_017444005.1 Bacteroidaceae bacterium
AACTTTCAACTTTCAACTTTTCTCATTCTCTTCCACCATGCTGTCTGCATGTAGTATTCGTTCATCGCATGCCCGGCCACGGGAATGTACATCGACAGGGCCGCGATGTGTTCGGGGTCGGTGACCTCGGGGTACGTGGAGCGGCCGGTCATGGTCGACAGCCAGTAGTCGGTGGCAAACCGATAGGGAACGGCCCGCTCCAGTGCCTGGCGCCAGGTCTGATAGTCTGCCTCCGTCTGCCACTTGGCCATAGCGCTGCCCATGTCGTAGTAGGCGGGCTTCCATGCCAGGTTGGCCGGGTTGTAGCGTTGCACGTCGCTGGTCGTGGGATATTGGGGCAACGTCGTCAGTAGCGGCGCCGTGGCCTCGGCCAGTGCCTCCATTTCGCTTGTCTTGACAACCGAAAGCACCACGCCCGTATCGTTGATGTATTCTTTGTAGTAGTCCTCGGCGATGTGCCACACCTCGTCGGCCGGGCGGAACAGGTCGGCCATAATCACGGTGTACGGAGCCCCGTTGCCGGGGATTTCGGCAGGCGAACCGATGCACCACGCTGTGGCATGGCGCAGTTCGTAGGCCACTTCCACGCATTGCATGAAGCAGGCATCGAAGAAGACGTAGTCCCACGTCATTCCGCTCTTCTGCAATACGTTGGCCAGCGTCGATATTTCCATCTCGCCTCCGTCGTTCGACGTCGTGTTCCGTCCGTTGTCGATGCCAAAGGTCTTACGCGGCTGTGCGGGAATCCATCCGCTGGCGTGCGACCACATCACCAGTCCGTAGGTCTGTGCCGGACACTTCTGCCGGATGATGGTCAGTGCCTGCTGCATCGCGGCGCTGTCGGTGCTGACGGGGTCGTTGCGGTACTGGTATAGAACCTGTTCGCCCTGCTTGCTGTCGAAGGTCAGTATCTGGGGCATCTGGCTGCTGGCGTTGTCGTAGTAGACCACCAGTTGGCAGTCGTCGGGGATGCTTGCCGTCCCTCGGCGCATTTCGTCCAGGTCGGACGAGGCAAAGGGCGAAGACAACGAGTTCTCGGCCACCATGTACACCACCACGACGCGTCTCAGCGTCGGTTCGTCCTCGGGGTCGTGATGCTTGCACGAGGTCAGGAGCATGGCGGCCAAAAGTAATGTCCAAAAGTGTTTCATGGGCGCAAAGTTACGAAAAAATATACAATAAACGGCCATCGTGTGCGTTAATTATATATAATTATGGTATGGACGGACAGAGTTAGGCAGGTGAAAATCCTGTTGGTGTTGGCCGCTGTGGTCATAGCAGTGGCTTCGTTGGCCGTGTCCAACTTCCTGGTGCGCGACCTCCTGGCTGAGGAGCGCAACAACGTGGAGGTGTGGGCCGAGGCGATGAATGCCCTGAACAAGGCTGACGAGACCACCGACCTGGCCCTGGTGCTGAAGGTCATCGGCAGCAACGAGAACATCCCCGTGGTCATCATCGATGACGAAGGACAGGTGCAGGACTACCGTAACCTCGTGGTGCGCGGCAAGACGGCGGCCGACTCGCTCGACTACATCACACGCCGTGCCCGTTCCATGAAGCAGAGCGGCAACTACATCCCCATCAACCTCGACAGCCCCGACGACTACATGGAGGTCTGCTTCGGCGAGAGCATCATGCTGCGCCGCCTGGCCTACTACCCCTACGTGCAACTGGGCGTGGTGCTCATCTTCGTCGTCGTGGCCATCTTTGCCCTCCTGAGCAGCAAGCGTGCCGAGCAGAACAAGGTGTGGGTCGGTCTCAGCAAGGAGACGGCCCATCAGTTGGGCACTCCCATTTCGAGCCTGATGGCCTGGGTGGAAGTATTGAAAGAAACGCATCCCGACGATGAACTCATCCCCGAGATGGACAAGGATGTGCGTCGTCTGCAGCGCATCGCCGAACGCTTCTCCAAGATAGGCTCCCTGCCCGAGCCCAAGCCCGAGAACCTGAACGATGTGGTGCAGAACGTGGTCGAATACATCGGTCGCCGCACCTCGAACAAGGTCACTCTGGCCGTCGACATGCCCGACCATCCGCTCATCGTGAAGATGTCCGCCCCCCTGTTCGAGTGGGTGGTGGAGAACCTCTGCAAGAACGCCATCGACGCTATGGAGGGCCGCGGCAGCATCACCATCACGGCCCGCGACGAGGCGGACTGCTTCTCCGTGGAGGTCAGCGACACGGGCAAGGGCATCCCGAAGAATAAGTTCCGCGACGTCTTCATGCCTGGCTTCACCACCAAGAGCCGTGGCTGGGGTCTGGGCCTCTCCTTGGCCAAGCGCATCGTGGAGGAGTATCACGGCGGCCGCATCTTCGTCAAGTTGTCCGAACTCGGGCGCGGAACCACCTTCCGCATCGAACTGCGACGCAATTAATTGCATTTTGGGCATCCGAAAAGTTTGGAGGTTACAAAAATACTTCCTAACTTTGTGCCCAAGAATTCAGAGAGAACTATGAAACGTTACATCACTTTCGTCAGCACCATGTATTGTTTATATCATATGTATAAACAGTACAATTATGGAAAACGAAGTTAGCATCAACCAGAGTGCACGCCAGAAGGCCGTGCACAGGGGAGGGCTTGCCCCTGAAGAAGAAAAGGCCCAGTCGTTTGTATGCCTCTTTCACCACCAGCGCAGGCTACGGGCAGAAAAATCCCGTTCGGTGCCTAATGTGACTGAACTTCTTCTCAGTCGCCTGCGAGACATCTACGGGCGCGAGGGCGCACGTGCCGTATTCTACCTTCTGCAGCACATCCACGACGATGTGGTGCTGTGGGATTTTGCCCGTACCTATCTCTATCCTTCTCCCGGCAACATGGACACCCATGTGGAAGTCGTAATCCGCCATAACAACGGCATCCTTCCCCGCAGAGGCAACACGGGCCGCTTCCTGATATTCCTTCGCCGGGAGAATACCCTCGACGAACAGCCCTTGCACTTCACCAATCGCAGTTCTTTCGTCTATTACCTGCTCTACCTCCTCCATCGCCGCCGTCACGAGGGCTTCCTCCCTCCGCTCGAACTACGGCGACATCGCGACAATTTCATCAGTCTCTATCGCATGGTCTACTGTGGCACCGAAGAGGAAGCCATGGAACGATACATGAAACTCGTGCGCCGCTACGACGGAACCCGCCTTCGCGCCGGGCGGGAGAGCGAGGTCGTCTACGACATTCGGCGCCATCTCCGCGATGCCTTCGTGCAGTACGACGAGAGTTATCTGCCCTACGCCATGAACGCCGACAGCCATCTGGCCATATCTCCATCGAAGATACTCCTGCTGGGTAACTTTATTTCGAAAATGGAGTCCTGGGTGGAGTTTTAGACCGTATGCCAAGTTTTGGCCATACGAAAACCTTGTCTGTACCGTTCATAAACGATAGTTTTGCAGAAAATTCCAACCGAGAGGATAGAATCATACGAAAATGTTTTGTCGAATGAAGATAAATTCGTACTTTCGCATCGTTGTTGCAACGTTTGCCCACTTGTGGGCTGCGTGCGGCACACTATACGATAAAGACGTTTTCGGACGTCTGCCCGATGGTCACGAACTTCGCAACTTCCCATCCATCCTAAGGCAGATGACAACGAAGCGTTCCTTTGCGGTACGTCCTGTAGCGCATGTCCCCCGCCACGGTGGGGTGCATTCTCGTCACATACGTACTGGCGTGGGTTCACTGCGTTGTCTATCCCTCGGATGGAAGGCAATGCGAAGGCCTGTGACCAGAAGGATAGACAGAAGAGGCAGAGGCCTGCGCCTTTTTGTATGCGTATGTGAAGGAGTAACGTATTGTAATACATCTTTTATTATTAACAACCAAAAACAAAAAGTATGAGAAAATTACTACTCATCATCGCCGTACTGCTAAGTAGCATCGGGATGTTCGCACAACCGCGAAGCGAAGAACAGGCACGAAAGATTGCAAGCGAGTTCTTCGGCAAGAAACCGCAACGGAAAGCACCCATGCTCTCCGTGGTTCCCCAACAGAAGGTCAGCCAGACCATTCGCAAAAAGGTGGCCAGTGCAAAGAACGCACTTGCCACCCAGACTTCCAGTTGCTACGTCATCAACGACGAGGCCAACAACCGCTTCGTTATCGTCTCAGCAGACGAACGTCTCTATGAAGTCCTCGGCTATTCCGACAATGGTTGCTTTGATGCAGAAGAAGCCCCCGATGGTTTGTTCTTCATGCTTGACGAATATAATCGTCAGTATGATTTGGTAAATGCCCTTGGTAGCACCCAAGTTGCCTACAAGGCACCTGACTATGCAATTCCGATAGCTCCACTATTGTCAACAAAATGGGGTCAAGGTGATAAGTATTGTAATACATATTGGATGCAGTGTCCTCAATACAATGGAGATAATTGTCTTTCTGGTTGTGTTGCAACTGCTATGGCCCAAGTGATGGCATATCACAAATATCCTGATAGTGGAATGGGAGGTAGTGTTAGTTATACTACTTCTAAGGGCATATATCAATACATGAACTTTGACTCTCAACATTTTGACTGGAGCAAAATGCGTGACACATACGATTATTATCATTAGTGTCCCGTTAAAATTGGGACGAGTTAAATATTAATCAAATAGCCCCGGAATGAGGGGACCAAATTGCTCTTTGACATCGTTGAAATTAGTCTTATTGAACAGATCCTGAAGCGGTGTCTTGTCCATCAGTGA
>JAFSXQ010000108.1 GCA_017444005.1 Bacteroidaceae bacterium
CCATGGCCAGCCAGAACAAGTCGGTCGGCCACTTCAACCTCGAAGGCATTGCTCCCGCACGTCGTGGTGTGCCCCAGATTGAGGTAACGTTCGACATCGACGCCAACGGTATACTGAACGTCAGTGCCAAGGATAATGCCACGGGCAAGGAGCAGAGCATCCGCATCGAGGCCAGCAGCGGCCTGTCGAAGGAGGAAATCGAGCGCATGAAGGCAGAGGCAGAGGCCAACGCCGAGAGCGACAAGAAGGAGCGCGAGAAGATTGACAAACTGAACCAGGCCGACTCGATGATCTTCCAGACGGAGAACATGCTGAAGGAGAGTGGCGACAAACTGCCCGCCGACGTGAAGGCCGAAGTGGAGGCTGCCCTCGACAAACTCCGCAACGCTCACAAGGCACAGGACGTCGCAGCCATCGACGCTGCCACTGCCGAACTGAACAACGCAGCCCAGAAGATGTATCAGGCTGCCCAGCAGGCCGGTGCAGGTGCACAGCCCGGTCCCGACGCTGGCTTCGGTGGCGCAGGCTTCCAGGGTGGTCAGGCTGGTCCTCAGCCCGGTGCCAACCAAGGGGGCAAGGACGACATCCAGGACGCCGACTTCGAGGAGGTGAAGTAAACGCAGATAATCAACAAGGATTATCGGAAATAAAAATCCGTGTAGCCCACATCGAGTTACACGGATTTTTTTGTCTTTTAGTACATATAAAATGAAGAGCCCTCACCCGTGGGGATGAGGACTCTCTTCGTGTTTGTCAGCCTGAGAATAATGTGGCTACAACCCTTACTTTACTTTGGCGACAATGGCCTTGAAAGCCTCGGGATGGTTGACGGCGAGGTCGGCAAGAATCTTGCGGTTGATCTCGATGCCGGTCTTGTGCAGGCCGCCCATCAACTGGCTGTAACTAACGCCCTCGATGCGAGCGGCAGCATTGATGCGCTGAATCCACAGGGCGCGGAAGGTGCGCTTTTTGTTGCGACGATCGCGGAAGGCATAGGTCAGACCCTTCTCCCAAGTGTTCTTGGCAACGGTCCAGACGTTCTTGCGAGCGCCGATGTAACCGCGGGTCAACTTCAGAATTCTCTTTCTCTTAGCTCTACTGGCTACGTGATTTACTGATCTTGGCATAGTTTTGTTTGTTTTTGAACGTCAGCGCCAATTCAATTCATAATGCATAATGCATGATGCATAATTGGACTTTGCGGGCTGAACATTCGGTTAATAACTTAAGTAAAAGAATCTTACCTGACAGGGGGGATTAACGGAGGTTGAGGAGGTCGCGAACCTGCTTCATGTTCTCTGTCTCTACCAAGTCGGCATGCTGCAAGTTACGCTTCTGCTTCTTGGTCTTCTTCGTCAGGATGTGGCTGTGGTAGGCGTGATGGCGCTTTACCTTGCCCGAACCGGTGAGTACGAATCTCTTCTTGGCACCGGAGTTAGTCTTTACTTTTGGCATTTTTTTGTTTTGTTTAATTTGTTATTACTATTGGTGGCAACGCATATACCAGGCGTTACGCACTTCTCTTTTTTTTCAATCGTCAAAGTCTTCGCCTTCCACCTTCGGTCCGGTGTATTCCTTGCGGGCCTTCTGCTGGGGGGCTTTTTTCACGGGAGCCTCGGCGGTATCGGTCTCTACGACTTTCTTGGGCTGCTGTCCGCTGATTTTCTGGGGGGCAATGAACATGGTCATGCGCTTGCCTTCGAGCACGGGCAGCGACTCCACCTTGCCGTATTCTTCCAGGTCGGCAGCAAAGCGCAGCAACAGCACTTCGCCCTGCTCCTTAAACAGGATGCTGCGACCCTTGAAGAAGACGTAGGCCTTCACCTTGTCGCCGTCGGACAGGAAGCCGATGGCATGCTTCAGTTTGAAGTTGTAGTCGTGGTCGTCGGTCTGAGGTCCGAACCGGATTTCCTTCACGTTCACCACCGTCTGCTTGGCCTTCATCTCCTTCTGCTTTTTCTTTTGCTGGTAGATGAACTTGCTGTAGTCGATCAGGCGGCATACGGGCGGCTCGGCATTGGGCGATATTTCCACCAGGTCGATCCCGCGCTGCTCGGCCAGTTGCAGGGCACGCTGGGTGGGCATGACGGTGGACTCGATGTCGTCGCCTACGATACGGACTTCACGAACACGGATTTGTTCGTTGATACGATACTGCTGTTTCTTTTCGTCTCTCTTCATGAATGACTTTTAGCAAATTGCGTGCAAAGATACAAATAAAAGTTGAAAGTTGAAAATTTCTTAGTACTTTTCTGTCAGTGCACGCACTTCGTTGTTAATCTTCTGTGCAAATTCGTCCACCGTCATGGTGCCTTGCTCGCCACCGCCCTGCTGGCGGAAGTTGACGGTCTGGCTCTCCTGCTCCTTCTCGCCCACGATGAGCATGTAGGGGACGCGCTTGAGTTCGTTGTCGCGAATCTTGCGGCCAATCTTCTCGTTGCGGTCGTCGAGGACCGTGCGCACATCCTGAGCCTCCAGTTGGGCACATACCTGCCGGGCATAGTCGTTGAACTTCTCCGAAATGGGCAGCACAGCCACCTGATCGGGCGAAAGCCAGATGGGGAAGTGGCCGGCGGTGTGCTCGATGAGCACGGCCGTGAAGCGCTCCATCGAACCGAAGGGGGCACGGTGAATCATGACGGGACGATGCTTCTGGTTGTCCTCGCCGACGTATTCCAGTTGGAAACGCTCGGGCAGGTTGTAGTCGACCTGGATGGTACCCAACTGCCAGCGACGGCCCAGGGCGTCCTTCACCATGAAGTCGAGTTTGGGACCGTAGAAGGCAGCCTCACCCAGTTCGGTGGTAGTCTTCAGACCCTTCTCCTCACAGGCCTCGATGATGGCACGTTCGGCCTGTTCCCACACTTCGTCCGAACCGATGTACTTCTCCTTGTCGTCGGGGTCGCGCAGCGAAATCTGAGCCTCGAAGTTCTCGAAGTCCAGCGCACCGAAGATAATCTGGATAATCTCCATCACGCGGATGAACTCGTCCTTCACCTGGTCGGGGCGGCAGAAGATGTGGGCATCGTCCTGAGTGAACGAACGCACGCGGGTGAGTCCGTGCAACTCGCCCGACTGCTCATAGCGATACACCGTACCGAACTCGGCCAGGCGCAGAGGCAGGTCCTTGTACGAACGGGGCTTCGAGGCATAAATCTCGCAGTGGTGGGGGCAGTTCATGGGCTTCAGCATGTATTCCTCGCCCTCCTCCGGAGTGTGGATGGGCTGGAACGAGTCCTTGCCGTAGTGGGCATAGTGACCGCTGGTTACATAGAGGTTCTTGCCGCCAATATGCGGAGTGATAACCTGCTGGTATCCATAACGTTTCTGTATCTTCTTCAAGAAGTCCTCAAGGCGAAGGCGCAGGGCTGTACCCTTCGGAAGCCAGATGGGCAGACCCTTACCGACACGCTCTGAGAACATGAACAATTCCATCTCCTTGCCAATCTTGCGGTGGTCGCGCTTCTTGGCCTCTTCCAGCAGAACCAGATACTCGTCGAGCATCTTCTTCTTGGGGAAGGTGATGCCGTAGAGGCGGGTCATCTGGGGACGCTTCTCATCGCCACGCCAGTAGGCAGCGCTGACGCTCAGGACCTTGCAAGCCTTGATGGGGGCTGTCGAGGTCAGGTGCGGACCGCGGCAGAGGTCGGTGAATGCCCCCTGGGTGTAGGTGGTGATGTGGCCATCCTCCAGGTCGGCAATCAGTTCGTTCTTGTAGGTCTGACCGCGGTCGCCGAAGAACTTCAGGGCGTCCTGCTTGGCAATGTCCTTGCGCACGAGTTCCTCCTTGCGCTGAACCAGTTCCATCATCTTCTTTTCGATGGCGGGGAAGTCAGATTCGCGGATGGATACGCCCTCGGCCGGCATTACATCGTAGTAGAAACCGTTCTCGATGGCCGGACCGATACCGAACTGGATGCCAGGATAGAGTTCCTGCAGTGCCTCGGCCATCAGGTGGGCCGAAGTGTGCCAGAAGGCGTGTTTGCCCTCCTTGTCGTCCCACTTGTACAGGACAACCTGGGCATCTGCATTGATGGGGCGGTTGAGTTCCACCGTCTCACCGTTTACACCACATGCCAGGACGTCTTGGGCCAGTCTTGGCGATATGCTTTCAGCAATTTGCAGTCCCGTCACGCCCTCGTTGTACTGGCGTACGGAACCATCAGGAAATGTAATGTTTATCATCTTACGTTAACGTTTTTCAAAATTCGCGTGCAAAGATACAAAAATATTACGAATTACGGATTACGAATCGGGAATTATTTAGTCTTCGAATAGCGTTTTATCAGGTTGTAGGCGCTGTAGAGGCCATATTCGCCTGCCTGGCTGAGGTCGGCAAGGCCTTTTTCGAGGTGCCCGTCGAGCAGGTACACCACGCCGCGGTTGTAGTAGGCATCGGGGAAGCGCGAATTTATCTCCAGCGCACGGGTGTATGCCTCCACGGCCTTGTCGTACTCGTGCAGTCGCACGTAGATGTTGCCAATGTTGTACTGGGCAAAGGCCATGTCGGGCTCCAGTTCCATCACCCGGTTCAGGTCGTCGAGCGCCTTCCCGTAGGCAATGCGTTCGTCCGTCGTGAGCGTTTTCTCCTGTGTCGAGATCGTGAGCGATGAAGCCTGTTGCTGGGCGCAACGCACCTGAGCCCGCAGGAAGTAGGAGAGGGACACCAGAGGCTGGAGCGCGATGGCGCGGTCGAGGTCGGCCAGGCAGGCGTCGAAGTCGCGTGTGTGATAGTAGTCCATGGCCCGTCGCAGGTAGAGGCCGGTGGTCTCGGGCGAGTCGGACAGCACTTCCGTCACTGCGGCAATGTCATCGAGGTGCTGTTTCGTGCGTCCTTCCGGGGCGTTTGCCTCGATGTTGGAGATGAACAGCGGCAACGGCAGTTGTCCCGTCTTGTTGAAGTCCTCCACCGACCTGTGGAATGGGATGAAGTGGGCCAGTTGGCTGCTGCGCTTGTAGTATGTGAACACGTAGGAGCCGAGGCAGGCAATGTCGGTCTCCTTGTCCTGCACACGGCCGCGGTATTCGCTGGTGTATTCTTCCTTGTCCAGTTGGCGGGTGTCTTCCTCCACCAGTTTATTGTAATCCTCGGGGTTGCGTTCGCTCTTCTTCCGGGTCTTGCCGGTGCTCTTATAGGTGCCTGTGCGCTTTTCCATCTCAGCCTTCAGCACTTTGAACTCGTCGCGCTCTGCACCATACGTGTCGCCAATCTTGCGTCGTATGGAGGCGCGTGCCTGATAGCCCGTCCAGAACTCGGGATATTCCTGGATGACGGCTGATATGTCGCGTATGGCCCCCTTGTAGTCGCCGGTCTGGTCGAGCAGCAGGGCGCGGTTGTAGAGGGCAATCGTATTGTCGGGCTCCTGCTCGAGTACGAAGTTGAAGTCCTCGATGGCCCTGTTGTCATCGCCCACCTGGGCGCGCAGCAGACCGCGGTTGAAGTGCCCCAGATAGTTGCCAGGTTCCAGTTCCAGTGCCGCATCGTAGTCGGACATCGCCCCGCGCAGGTTCTGCTGGTGATAGCGGGCCATAGCGCGGTTCACGAACAGGCTGGCGTTGCGTGGCATCTGCAGGATGGCTTTGTCCAGATACTCCTCGCCTTGCTTGTACTTGCCCCGGTTCAGCGTCACCATAGCCTTCATGCTCCAGGCCGCTCCCTCGTAGGGGTTCACTTTCAGTGCTCGGTCGAGCCATTCCTCCGCCTTCGTGGTGTCCTCGACGGCAAAGCGCACCTGTGCCTTCATGGTGTAGCATTCGGCTTCCTTCGGCCATTGGCGCAGCATCACGTCGAGCGACGAGTCGGCTCGCTCGTAGGCCTTCTGCTCCATCTGACAAAGCACCATGTTGTGCCACGAACCTTGGTTCAGCGGGTTGATTTCCACGGCCTTCCTGTAGTCCGATTCTGCCCGTTCGAATGCCTTCTGATTGATTAGGCAGATGGCGCGCAGCGAGTAGTGGCCCTCGGTGTAGGGATTGCGTTCGATGGCGTTGGTCACGTCCTGCTCGGCGCCTTTGTAGTCCTCTAGGTAGAACTTTGCCAGGCCGCGATAGAAGTAGGGCTCGGCTAGGAACGGCTTGGCACTGATGACCTGATTAAAGCGCTGAATGGAAAGCACATAGTCCTCGTAGTAGAGGGCGTTGCGCCCCATCAGCATCACGCGGTCGGTGTTGATCTGGGCATAGGCTGTAGCAAATTGAAAATTGAAAATTGAAAATTGAGAACTTGCTACGCCCATGAGCATAGCCACAATCAAGGATATCCGTTTTACCCTCATAATCTTCAATTTTCAATCTTCAATCTTCAATGTTTCAACTTCACCTTGTACGAGCACGAGAAGCGGCCCTTCAGCAGGTCGCTGAGTTGCCCCTTCACCATCTGTCGGCGCAGGCCCTTCAGGTGGTCGGTGAAGACTTCGCCTTCCAGGTGGTCCACTTCGTGCTGGACGACGCGGGCCAGGTAGCCGCTTATCCACTCGTCGTGTTCCTGGAACTGCTCGTCCTGCCAGGTCAGGCGCACACGGGTGGGGCGGCGCACCTTCTCGTGAATGCCGGGCAGCGACAGACAACCCTCCTCCGAGATGTCCGTCTCCGAGTCGTCGTATTCCTCTATATAAGGATTGATGTACACGCGACGGAAGTCCTTGTATTCCGGCATGTCCTCTTCCAGCGGACTTAAGTCAATCACTATCAGGCGGATGCTTAGGCCTACCTGCGGCGCTGCCAGACCTATCCCGTCGCTCTTGGCCAGCGTGTCCCACATGTTCTGTATGAGTTCCGGCAACTGTGGGTAGTTTTCGTCAATCTCTTCAGCAACCTGCCTCAGCACAGGCTGGCCGTATGTATAAATAGGTAAAATCATTAAATTATGGTGTAAAATGTCAAATGTTTCCTCTTGTCCCTTGCTCCTGGCCCCTTTTCTCATCTCCTTCTCTCCATCCATCCTTGCAGGATGATGCAGGCTGAGATTTCGTCCACCAGGGCCTTGTTGCGCCGGGCCATCTTGCCGATGCCGCTCTCCAGCATCGTCTGGTGAGCCATCACGCTGGTGTACCGTTCGTCCCACCATTCCACGGGGATGTCGGGCAGTGCCTGCTGCAACTTTGTCACGAAGCGCTGCACGTTGGCCAGATTCTCGCTCTCGCGTCCGTTGGTCTGCATGGGTTTGCCCACCACGAAGCGCTCCACCTGTTCGCGCCGGACATAGTCCTGCAGGAAGAGGAGTAGGCGAGGGGTCTCCACCGTTGTCAGTCCGTTCGCTATTATCTGCAAGGGGTCCGTCACAGCAATTCCTGTGCGACGGACCCCATAGTCTATGGCTATAATCCTGCCCACGCGAGATTACTTCTGGTAGAGCAACCAAGCGTCGGGATAGGTACCCAGCAGTGTGGCACGGCTCTGAGCAGCCTGCACCTTGGTGTCGTGCGTGGTGGCAACTACGCGATAGAAGTTGCTACCGTTCACGACGGCCGAAACAATCTGTGCGGCATAGCCCTTCTGAGCCAACTGCTGCTGCAGGGTCTGGGCGTTGCTCTGCAGACCGAACGAGCCAACCACTACACTGAAGGCGCGCAGTCCGTTGCCACTGACCAGTGTGACAGCCTCGGTGCGAACGGACACATTGCTGTAGTCCTGTGTCGTCTGAGGCGTGGTCTGCTGCTGCGGGGTGACGGGAGTCACCTGCACGGGTGTGGTCTGCTGTGTCTGCTGCTGGGGAGTTACCACCTGCGCATTCATCTGACCAGCCTGAGCGGCCTGAGCCTTCTCGTAAGCCTTCTTGTAAGCACTCTCGCTGCTCTTGCAGCTTGTCATGGCCAGAACCATAACCAGGGCCGAGCCCAAAAACAAAAGTTTCTTCATAGTTAATGTATAGAGTTTTATGTGTTATTTCAAATAAATTCGTTCTTTACCGCTACAAATTTACCCATAATTACCGACATGGCCAAGCGTTGCACAGTAAAAAAACGTTAAAAACGATACATTTTCGTTTTTTAATTTTTAATTCTTAATTTATCATCGTATCTTTGCCCGTGACAAATACATTATTAACCCATAAAAACGTACGACTATGAAAGCATTGAACTATTTGGTTGCATTCGTCGGTGGCGCTGCCATTGGTGCAGCATGTGGTCTGTTGATGGCTCCCGAGAAGGGCTCTGACCTGCGCGACAAGATTGCTGAGGCCCTGCGCAAGCGTGGCATCCGCCTGTCCACGAAGGAGATGAGCAATCTGGTTGACGAGATTGCCGAAGAACTCCAGCCCGAAGAGGCATAAGGCCTGTCGTAACTCGGATATTCGTAACGCCACACAATGTTCGGATTCAGCGAAACCAAGCAACAAATGCAAGACCTTCTCCTGGAGGGGCGCTCCTATGCCAACCTCCAGAAGAAGGCCCTCTTGGCCGGCACGCGCGACAAACTCTCCGTCATCCTCTCGCGCCTGGCCATAGCCGTCGTGTGTCTGGTGCTGGGCGGCATGGTGCTGCTGTTCTTCTCCTTCTTCCTGGCCTACATCCTGGGGCAGGCGCTGGGCAACACGGCCCTGGGCTTCGCCTGCGTCACGGGCTTCGTGCTGCTCCTGCTGCTTGTCTTCTGGCATTGGCGCACCCAGTGGGTCATCACCCCCATCACCAACATGCTCTACGCCCTGTTCGTGGTTGACGAGGAGCCCCTGGAGACGGAGAAAATCAGTGCGGAACTCAAGGACAGCCGTACCCGCATGTCCAACAACTTCCACTCGCTGCTCACCCCCATGAACGAACCCGCCAATCGCGTGGAGTCCGTCAGCAACTGGTTGAGCCGCGGCTTTGCAGCCTACGAGGGGCTGCGCATCGGTCTCTCCGTCATCCGTGCCTTCACCGGCATCTTCGGACGCAAACGTCGCCGCCGATGAGTGACGGCAATTTCAATCGGGCGCTTTTGCCCCACACCCCTTACCAGAGCGGCTTGCAGGCAGGCAAGTCGATGGGACGCATGTTTGCGCTCGAGGCCTTCAAGGA
>JAFSXQ010000109.1 GCA_017444005.1 Bacteroidaceae bacterium
AGTCGCGTGGCGCAGGAACTGTTCTCGGGCGTGGACGACCCGTGCGGCCAGTACCTCCGCATCGACAGCATCAACTACCGCATCGTCGGCGTGAGTGGGAAGAGTTCGGGCGGCATCAACATCGGCGGCAATCCGCAGACCACCGTCTACTTGCCCTACGAGACCATGCGGCAGATGTACAACCGCGGCAACGAGGTGGACATCCTGGCCCTGGTGGCCAAGGACCAATATCCCATGTCCGAGGTGCAGTACCGGGTGGAGGCCCTGCTGAAGCGCGTCCACACGATTCACCCCGACGACACGCAGGCCCTGATAAAACTGAACACGGAGGCCGTCTTCAGCATGATAGACAGTCTGTTTGCGGGCGTGAGCATCCTGGTGTGGATGATAGGTCTGGGCACGTTGCTGGCCGGAGCCATCGGCGTGAGCAACATCATGGTCGTGACGGTGAAGGAGCGGACGACGGAGATAGGCATTCGCCGGGCCATCGGGGCCACGCCCAGGGACATCCTCCTGATGGTGATGAGCGAGAGCATCGTCCTGACACTGTTGGCGGGCATGAGCGGCATCAGCGTGGCCGTGGCCATCCTCCAGGCGATAGAGAACGCCACCCATACCGACTACCCCTCGGCTGCGTTCCAGATATCCTTCGGCGTGGCTGTCGGTGCAGCGCTTCTGCTGGCCGTACTGGGTGTGCTGGCCGGTCTGGCCCCCGCCCTCCGCGCCATGAACATAAAACCCGTGGATGCCATGCGGGAAGAATGAAAAATAAATATAGAAAACTATGATAAAGAAGATTCTAAAGTGGGCAATGATTGCCTTGATTGCCGCCCTGTTTGTCGGGACGTTCGTGTTCCTGTATCAGAAGTCGCGCCCCAAGCAGTTGGTGTATGAGATTTCCACCGTTGAGTTGAAGGACCTGGAGAAGTCCACCATCGTGACGGGCAAGATAGAACCGCGCGACGAGGTGAACATCAAGCCCCAGATTTCGGGCATCATTGCCGAACTGTACAAGGAGGCGGGCCAGATGGTCCGGAAGGACGAGGTCATCGCCAAGGTGAAGGTCATCCCCGACATGAACAGCCTGAACTCGGCCGAGAACCGTGTCCGCCTGGCCGAAATCAACCTGGCGCAGGCCCAGACCGACTTCCAGCGCATGGAGAAGTTGTACCAGGAACGGGTGGTGAGCGCCGAGGACTACGAGAAGTCGCAGGTGGTGCTGAAGCAGGCCCAGACCGAGATGACGAACAGCCGCGACGGACTGAACATCGTGCGCGAGGGCATATCGCTCTCCAATGCCAAGATGAGCACCACGCTCGTTCGCTCCACGGTGGACGGACTGATTCTGGACATCCCCGTCAAGGTGGGTAACTCCGTCATCCTCAGCAACTCGTTCAACGACGGTACCACCATCGCCACCGTGGCCGACATGTCGAACCTCATCTTCCGCGGCAACATCGACGAGACGGAGGTGGGGCGCATCGTCGAGGGTATGCCCGTGACCATCACCGTCGGCGCTGTCCAGAACCTGCGGATGCCGGCCCGCCTGGAGTACATCTCGCCCAAGGGACGCGAGACCAACGGGGCCAACCAGTTCGAGATAAAGGCCGCCCTGGTGGTGCCCGACACCGTGACGCTGCGCAGCGGTTACGGGGCCAATGCCGAGATTGTGCTGGAGCGTGCCACGAAGGCCGTCTGTGTGCCCGAGGCGGCATTGGAGTTTTCGGGCGACAGCACCTTCGTCTACGTCCTCACCGACTCCGTACCCCAGCAGAAGTTCCTCCGCCGCCGTGTGGAGACGGGCCTGAGCAACGGCGTGGACATCGAGGTGAAGAGTGGCGTTCGTGTGGGGGAGAAGGTGCGTGGCATACTGAAAGACGAGAAAAACTGAATTGTGCATTATGAATTGTGAATTATGAATTAGAAAGATGAAACGAACCGTACTTCTCATTTTCTCATTTTCTCATTTTCTCATTTCCGGTTTCGCCCAGCAGGCCCGCGAGTGGTCGCTGACGGAGTGCATCGAGTATGCCCTCGCGCATAACCTCAACATCCAACAGCAGCAGGACAACGTGCGGCAGCAGGAGATTGCGCTCAGCACCTCCCGCAACAGCCGCCTGCCCGACCTCAACGGCAGCATCGGCGAGAACTTCAGTTTCGGACGTGCACTGACGGTGGACAACACCTACCAGAACCGCAACACGCAGAGCACCAGTTTCAGCGTGGGCGCCAGCATCCCGCTCATCACCGGCGGCCGACTGCCTGCCGAGGTCAAGATGCACCGGCTCAACCTGCAGGCCGCCCTGCAGGACTGTGAATATGCCCGCGAGAATGTCATGCTCGGCGTCGTGTCGGCCTACCTCGAAGCCATCTATCAGAAGGACCTCGTGCAGGTTGCCGAGCGCCAGGTGGAGTTGAGCCAGGCACAGGTGCGGCGCATGGAACTGCTCTTCCAGAACCAGAAGGCCTCGGAGGCCGAACTGTCGCAGATTCGCTCCACGCTGGCCAACGATGACCTCTCGCTCACCCAGCAGCGCAACAGTTACATGCTGGCCCTGTTGGAACTCTCCCAACTCCTGGAACTGGAGACGCCCGAGGGCTTCGACGTCGTGCGTCCCGTGGTAGACGAGGTCAAGGCTAATGAGTTGCCTTCGCCCGACCTTGTCTACAGCGAGGCCTTGGGCATCAAACCGCAGATTCAGGCGGAACAGATACGTCTGCAGAGTGCCGAGAAGAGCGTCCTGGTGGCCAAGAGCGCCTTGTACCCCTCGC
>JAFSXQ010000110.1 GCA_017444005.1 Bacteroidaceae bacterium
GGAGGACGACGGCGCAGAAGATGACAGTCGCATAGAACAGATGATGGCACTCATCAACGACCTGCCCACGCGGCAACAGACCATCCTGCGCCTGCGCCACGTACAAGGCTTCTCTATGCAGGACATAGCCCAACTGGTAGGCTCCTCCGAGGCCGCTGTTCGCCAGTCGCTCAGCCGGGCCCGCCGCACCGTCCGCCGTCGCATGCGCATCACTGTTGCCGCTTCCTTCGTTGCCGCCATGCTACTCACGGGCTTATACATCAGCCTGCAACGCGAGCCCAAACAGACAACTATCAATTACCAATTACCCATAGTCCAGACTCAAGAGTCCTTCCCCTGCGCCCAAGGCACGCCCCGGGAACAATATGCATGCTTCATGGAACAGCGAAGGACACGGACTAATACGTATCAACAACTAAAACGACTTGCACATGAAAACCATTAACCGATTTGCACTTGCCACTGTCCTCCTGTTGACGCTGGTCGCCTGCGAAAGAGGGCAGGGCATAGAGATGATGACCCAGATAAATAACGACGGGCGCACGTGCATACGCACGTTGTATTTCCACACCGATTCGGCCAGCCTTGTCTCCAGTCCAGACACGCTGGGCAACGACTACGTCCATGTCGGGCAAGACTGGCGACGGCAGTGGAGCCTGACGAAGACGACCCAGACACCAAACCTCGACCTGCCGATGACCTCCGCGCAGTACGACTCCCTGCATCACGCCCTGCGCCAACAGGGTTACGAGGGTCGCGTGGAGGACACGGTGCTGGTCATTGCTGCGCGCCACTTCCCCACGGTCGAGGCCATGAGTGCGGCCTTGCCTATCACCATTGATAAACTACCACTGACGGCCCATAGCACGCTTCGGAAGCGTTTCCGCTGGTTCTACACCGACTACGTCTTCTCTGAAACCTTCACGAGTTGCGACTCGCTCTTCACCATCCCCATAACCGACTTCGTGACGGCGGACGAAGCCTCCTATTGGTTCACGGGAAGGCCCCAACTCTACCAGAGTCTGCCCGGTTCGGGGATGAAGGAGGCACTCGACGACATGGAGCAGCGCATCAGCCGATGGTTCAATGCCAATCTCTTTGCCGACATCTACGCACAGATAGCCCTCCGCTACGACATGGTGCAGGATGCCCCTGTCAGCCTTGAGCGATTCATGGCCCAACGAGATTCCGTCATGCTGACAACGGACCTGCTCGACGAGCCCGCCCTCGACGTGACGCAGTTCGTAGGCAGAGCCCTCAGTGACTACTATCATACCACAGCCTATGCCTCGGTGTTGGAGAGCCCCGAAGTTGCACAGGCCATAGAGCAGAAGTATGCCATCTATGCAGCCCTCGTCGGCTTCAATCTCCAGTACGCTCTCTCCATGCCGGGCCATTTCATTGACTTCGATGCAATCCCCCTCACGGGCGAACGCCTCGTTCCGCATGATTTTACCGTGTCGGCCACCTCTCGCGACGTCCACATCTGGGCCTTCGTCGCGACGTTCCTCCTGCTGCTCTTGGTTATCGGCGGCGTTGTCTGGAGGTGGAGGAGATAATGATGCCGCTTAATTCTTCTCTCTTAAAGTAATATCTATTAATCAAGAATTAGAGAATTAGAGAATTTTTGTTCTTGAGTGACTCTTTTATTGTCAATGACATAATACTGGGCAAATTCTCTAATTCTCTAATTCTTGATAGAAAAAATGTATAGAGCATACCTTAATTCTTAATTTCAGTGTATCAGTATCCCCCACACGGCAACGATGTGGCAGATGGAGCCGGCGAGGACGAAGAAGTGGAAGACGGAGTGCATGTAGGGCCGCTGGTGCAGGGTGTAGAACAGGGCGCCGGTGATGTAGCAGACGCCCTCGGCCACTATCCAGGCAAACGAGGTGGGGATGGTGTCCAAGAGGGGTTTCAGGGCCACGAGGCACGAAAGGCCCATCAGAACGAAGCATGCGGTCTCCAGGTTGCTGTGCTCCTGCAGGCGGCGGAAACTCATGATGGTGCCCACGATGGCGCAGGCCCACACGAAGGCAAACAAACCCCAGCCCCACAGCCCCTGCTGGCGCAGGGCGATGAGTGTAATGGGCGAATACGACCCGGCGATGTGCCAGTAGATGGCGGCGTGGTCCCACTTGCGGAGCACCTCTTTGGCCTTCCAGCCTTCGGGCAGGGCGTGGTAGACGGTGGAGGCCACGTACGACGAGAGCATCCCGAACAGGTAGAGCCACACACCGAACTCGGCCCAGCCGTCGCCCTGGCGATAGACCCACCAGAGGAACAGCGCGCCCACGACGAGGCCGAGCACGACGCCCGCTCCGTGCGACGACGAGTTGATGATTTCCTCCCGTTTACTGTAATGTATGGCCATTGTCAATTATCCATTGAAAAAGTCCCTGACACGCATCTTCCAGTATGTCGATGACATTCTCGAATCCCTGTGCACCGCCGTAGTACGGGTCGGGGACGTGGTCGACGACCTTCTCGCGGCAAAACTCCGTCATGCGGTGGATTTTCCTGTCCGTGTCCAGGTCGGGCGACAGGCGGTGGAGGCGGCCGATGTTCGAGTCGTCCATGCCGATGATGAGGTCGAACCGCCGGAAATCGCTCTCGCGAATGGGGCGCGAGCGGTGGGTCAGCCGGTAGCCGCGCCTTCGGGCATGGGCCTGCATCCGCGGGTCGGCCTCCTCGCCCTCGTGGTAACTGATCAGTCCTGCCGAATCTATCTCAAACTCACTGGCCCGCCCAGCCTCCTCCACCAGGCGGCGCATCACGGCTTCGGCCATCGGGCTGCGGCAGATATTGCCCAGGCAAATGAAAAGTATGCGTTTCATGGCCTCAAAGGTACGACATTTCTGCAACATGGGCAACATTCGGTGCGAATATATTTGGCGTTTTGCTCGTTTAATCGTACCTTTGCCCTTTAGAATGAATACAGAACAGAACCTACAACTGCAGCAGGCGTGGGACTTCGTGGAGCACACGGGGCGCAGCATCTTTCTCACGGGCAAGGCGGGGACGGGCAAGACCACGTTCCTGCGCACCGTCGTCGAGCGGTCGAAGAAGCGCAGCGTGGTGGTGGCACCGACGGGTGTGGCCGCCATCAACGCCGGAGGCATGACCATCCACTCGTTCTTCCAACTTCCCCTGTCGCCCTACGTGCCGGGCAGCAAGATAGAGCAGAAGTTTGAGTTCAGCCGCGACAAACGCCGCATCATCGCCTCGCTCGACCTGCTCATCATCGATGAAATCTCGATGGTCCGCAGCGACCTGCTCGACGCCATCGACAACGTGCTGCGCCGCTTTCGCGACCACTACCGGCCCTTCGGTGGCGTGCAGTTGCTGCTCATCGGCGACCTGGCACAACTCACGCCCGTCGTCACGCCCGAGGACGAAGTGCTGCTCCGCCCGTACTACGACACGCCGTACTTCTTCGGCTCCAAGGCGCTGGCGCAGGTCGACTACGTCACCATCCAACTCGAGCACGTCTTCCGCCAGCAGGACGAGGGCTTCCTCGCCATCCTTAACCATATACGCGAGGGCGCGCCGTCGCTGTCCGACCTCAACCGGCTGAACAGCCGCTGCCAGCCCGGTTTCGTGCCGCGCGCCGAGGAGGGCTACATCCGCCTGACCACCCACAACCACCTGGCCAATCAGTACAACCAGTCCGAACTGCAGAAACTCAACAAACCCCTCTTCCGCTTCGAAGCCAGCATCCAGGGTTCCTTCCCCGAATATGCCTACCCCACAGCCAACGTGCTGGAACTGAAGGAGGGCACGCAGGTGATGTTCGTGAAGAACGATACGTCGCCGGAGCACCGCTACTACAACGGCCGCATCGGACACGTCACGCACGTCACCCAGAGCAGCGTCGAGGTGCTGTGCCCGGGCGACGACGAGCCCATCGACGTAGCGCCCCTCACGTGGGAAAACGCCCGCTACACGCTGAACGAGGAGACGCGAGCCATCGAGACCGAAGTGCAGGGGACCTTCACCCAACTGCCCCTGCGGTTGGCGTGGGCTATCACCATACACAAGAGTCAGGGCCTGACCTTCGACCACGCCATTATCGATGCCAACCAATCGTTTGCCCCCGGACAGGTGTACGTGGCCCTGAGCCGCTGCCGCACGCTGGAGGGTATGGTGCTGGCCTCGCCGCTCGACGCGCGTGCCATCATCAACGACCAGCGCGTCGACAACTACATCAGTCAGCAGGAGGACGAGGCCCGGCGCAGCATCGAGCAACTGCCGGCGCTGAAGGAGGAATACTTCCGCCACCTGCTGCTCGAACTCTTCGACTTCCGCCCCGTTCTCTACTTGCAGGAACAACTCTTGCGCCTCTTCTCCGAATACTTCTACCACAGTCATGCCCAACTCGACCACCTGCAGAAGCAGACGCTCGACGACCTGCGCCAGCGCATCGTAGCCGTTGCCGACAAGTGGGCTGGCGTCATCCGCGGCCTGACCACCGAACAGTTGCACCAGCCCGACTTCCTGGAGCGTGTGCGCCGCAGTGCCACCTACTTCGAGGAACAACTCGACGCTCTCTTTGCCGCACCGCTCCGGCTGACCGCCGACGTGCAAACGGGCAACAAACAGGCCATGCAGCGCCTGGGGCGTGTCCTGCCCGAACTCCGGCAGACGTGGCTCGCCCGCCGTTATCTGCTGAAGCAGATTGCCGAGCACGGTTTCTCCATCACCACCTACCTACACGAGAAGCAGATGTCGATGCTCGATTCGCTCGACGAACAGCAATTAAAGAAGAAACGCGAGCGCGCGAAAAAGGAAAAGCCCAAGAAGGCGCCCAAACCCAAGACGTGGGAGGTGAGCCTCGACCTTTACCAGCGCGGCCTCCTACCCGATGCCATAGCCCACGAACGCGGCCTGACCATCGGCACCATTCGGGGACACTTGCTCCGCTACCTCGAGTCGGGACAGGTCCGTTTCGACGACATCGTCCCGCCCGAGCGTGCCCAGGCCATCCGTCGCGCCATCGTTGCGGCCGGTCCCGATGCGCCTCTCTACGTCATCCGCGACCATTGTCCGCTCTCCGATGTCACCTACGACGAAATCCGCCTCGTGCTACAACTTATCACAGGGGCATAGCGTATCCTCTTGCCCCTTCTCACTTGTCCCTTGCCCCGTTAATACGAACGGGCAATCAGCACGCGACAGGTGGCGGGCTTACCGCTGACCATGTCCACACCGGGCGTCTGCTCGAAGCCGAAGGGCACGCAGCGGATGGTGGCCTGGGTATCTTCCTTGATCTTCGCCTCGGTCTCGGCAGTGCCGTCCCAATGGCAGAGGAAGAAGCCGCCGTCCTTCACACGGGCCTTGAACTCCTCGTAGTTGTCGCACTCGTAGATGCGGGCATCACGATAGGCGCGGGCCTTCTGATAGATGTTCTGCTGGATATCGTCGAGCAACTGACGAACGTATTCGGCAATGCCCTCGAACGGACGGGTCTCCTTCTCCAGCGTGTCGCGGCGCATCACCTCCACGGTGCCGTTCTCCAGGTCGCGGGCACCCAGCACGAGGCGCACGGGCACGCCCTTCAGTTCGTAGTCGGCAAACTTGAAGCCCGGACGACGATTGTCGGCGTTGTCGTACTTCACGCTGATGCCCATCTGGCGGAGTTGTTCGATGACGGGAGCCACTGCGCTGTCGACGGCAGCCATCTGCTCTGGCTTGCCGCCGATGGGGATGATAACCACCTGCGTGGGAGCCAGGCGCGGAGGCAGCACGAGGCCGTTGTCGTCCGAGTGGGTCATGATGAGGGCGCCCATCAGACGGGTAGATACGCCCCAAGAGGTTGCCCAGGCATATTCGGCCTGGTTCTCCTTGTTGAGGAACTGCACGTCGAAGGCCTTGCCGAAGTTCTGGCCCAGGAAGTGGCTGGTACCGCTTTGCAGGGCCTTGCCGTCCTGCATCATGGCCTCGATGGTGTAGGTGTCCAGGGCTCCGGCGAAGCGCTCGGTCTCGCTCTTCACACCCTGGATGACGGGCACGGCCATCACCTGCTCGGCGAAGTCGGCATAGATTTTAATCATCTGGCGCGTGCGTTCCTCGGCCTCCTCGCGGGTGGCGTGGGCGGTGTGGCCCTCCTGCCACAGGAACTCCGAGGTGCGCAGGAACA
>JAFSXQ010000111.1 GCA_017444005.1 Bacteroidaceae bacterium
GGATGAGGACCTGTATGCCGCACGTCCCGACCTGCTGATGACGGGCCGCACCCTGATGGGCCACGACTCGGCCAAGAACCAGCAGATGGACGACCACTACTTCGGTAGCATACCCCGCCGCGTGGCCGCCTTCATGAAGGACCTGGAGATACAGGCTCTGGAACTGGGCATCCCCTGTAAGACCAGACACAACGAGGTGGCTCCCAACCAGTTCGAACTGGCTCCCATCTTCGAGGAGACGAACCTGGCCGTTGACCACAACATGCTCTTGATGTCGCTGATGCGCGACGTGGCCCGCAAGCACGGCTTCCGTTGCCTCTTGCACGAGAAACCCTTTGCCGGCATCAACGGCAGTGGTAAGCACTGCAACTGGAGCCTGTCGACCAACACCGGCGTGCTGCTCCACGCTCCCGGCAAGACGCCGATGGACAATCTGCGCTTCATCACCTTCATTGTGGAGACGCTGATGGCCGTCTACCGCCACAATGGTCTGCTGAAGGGCAGCATCATCTCCGCCACCAATGCCCATCGTCTGGGCGCCAACGAGGCACCGCCGGCCATCATCTCGTCGTTCCTGGGCAAGCAGTTGAACGACCTGCTATCGGCCCTGGAGGAAAACGACGATAACCAGTTGTTTAACCTGAAGGGGAAAAAGGCCTTGTCGTTAGACATCCCGCAGGTGCCCGAACTGTTGCTCGACAACACCGACCGCAACCGCACCTCGCCCTTTGCCTTCACGGGCAACCGCTTCGAGTTCCGCGCCGTAGGTTCGTCGGCCAACTGTGCAGCGGCCATGATCGTAGTGAATACGGCTGTGGCCGAGGCACTCACCGACTTCAAACGCCGCGTGGATGCCCGCATGGCCGAGACCGAAGGGAAGTTTGCGGGCACGGAACACACGGCTAAGTATCACGCCATCATCGACGTCCTGCGCCAGGACATCAAGGCTTGCAAGCCCATCCGCTTCGAGGGCAACGGCTACTCGGAGGAGTGGAAAGATGAGGCCGAGCGCCGTGGGCTGGACGTAGAGCAGAGTGCCCCGAAGATGTTCATGCAGTACCTGGCCCCCGAGAGCATCACGATGTTCGAGAGCCAGAACGTGCTGAACCACGCCGAACTGGTGGCCCGCACGGACATCAAGTTGGAGACGTACACGAAGAAGATACAGATTGAGGCCCGCATCTTCGGCGACCTCTGCCTGAACCACATCATCCCTGTGGCCACGCGCTACCAGAGCCAACTCATCGACAACGTGCATAAGGTGAGCGAAATCTTCTCGTCGGAAGAGGCGCATCAGTTGAACCATAACAATCTGAAACTCATTCAGCAAATCAGCGAGCATTCAACCTTTATTACAGAGAACGTGGAACGCCTGACCGATGCCCGGCGCGTGGCCAACCACATCGAGAACATCGAGGAGAAGGCCGTTGCCTATCATGACACTGTTGCCCCGCTCTTGGAGGAGATTCGCTACCACGTGGACAAGTTGGAACTCATCGTCGACGACGAACTCTGGCCTTTGCCCAAGTACCGCGAGATGCTTTTTATCCGATAAAATGTAGGTATATTTATCCTTTTTTTGTAACTTTGCAGACGTATGGCAGAAAACATCTATCCGATATACGACCGGATGCTGTCGCGCGAGGAACGCGAGCGGCAGTTGGGACAGCGTGGCATGATGGTCTGGTTCACGGGCCTGAGCGGCAGTGGCAAGTCCACCGTAGCCCTGGGCGTGGAGCGTGAACTGGCCGCACGGGGCCTGCTGTGCCGCATCCTGGACGGCGACAACATACGCGCCGGCATCAACTCCAACCTGGGATTCTCTCCAGAAGACCGCCGCGAGAACATCCGCCGCATAGCCGAGGTGGGCAAACTGTTTGTGGAGACGGGCATCGTGACGCTGGCCTGCTTCGTCAGCCCCACGGAGGAAATCCGCCGGATGGCCCGCGACATCATAGGAGAGGGGGACTTCTTCGAGGTCTTCGTCAGCACCCCGCTGGAGGAATGTGAGCGCAGAGATGTAAAAGGCCTGTATGCACGAGCCAGAAGGGGAGAGGTGAAGGACTTCACGGGCATCAGTGCCCCCTTCGAGGTACCCGCGCATCCCTCGCTCAGCATCGACACCTCGGTGCTTCCTCTGGAAACGAATGTACAGCGCGTAGTTGATATGATAATGAACGAACAAAATAAGTAAGACAATGGAATATAACCTTTCGCATTTGCAGGAACTGGAGACCGAGAGCATCCACATCATCCGCGAGGTGGCTGCTGAGTTCGAGAATCCGGTGATGCTATACAGTATAGGCAAGGACTCCAGCGTGATGGTGCGCCTGGCGGAGAAGGCCTTTGCGCCCGGCAAGGTGCCCTTCCCCCTGATGCACATCGACTCGAAGTGGAAGTTCCGCGAGATGATCGAGTTCCGCGACCGCTATGCCAAGGAGCACGGCTGGAACCTCATCGTGGAGTCGAACATGGAGGCATTCAACCAGGGCGTGGGCCCCTTCACACACGGATCGAAGGTGCACACCGACCTGATGAAGACCAAGGCCCTGCTGGACGCCCTGAACAAGTACAAGTTCGACGCCGCCTTCGGTGGTGCCCGCCGCGACGAGGAGAAGAGCCGCGCCAAGGAGCGCATCTTCTCGTTCCGCGACAAGTTCAACCAGTGGGACCCCAAGAACCAGCGCCCCGAACTCTGGGACATCTACAACAGCCGCGTCCACAAGGGCGAGTCGATTCGCGTCTTCCCCCTGTCGAACTGGACGGAACTGGACATCTGGCAGTACATCCGGCTGGAGAACATCCCCATCGTGCCGCTGTACTACGCCAAGGAGCGTCCCTGTGTGGAGATAGACGGTAACCTCATCATGGCCGACGACGACCGTCTGCCCAAGGAACTGGTGCCGAAGATACACAACCGCATGGTACGCTTCCGCACCCTGGGCTGCTGGCCGCTGACGGGTGCTGTGGAGTCCACGGCCACGACCATCGAGGAAATCGTGGAGGAGATGATGACCACCACGAAGAGTGAGCGCACGACGCGCGTCATCGACTTCGACCAAGAAGCCAGTATGGAACAAAAGAAAAGGGAGGGCTATTTCTAATGGAAGACAAGAAACTTGACATAAAGGCATTCCTGGATGCCGACGAACGGAAGGACCTGCTGCGCCTGCTGACGGCCGGCAGTGTGGACGACGGCAAGAGCACCCTCATCGGGCGCCTGCTGTTTGATTCGAAGAAACTGTACGAAGACCAACTGCAGGCACTGGAGCGCGACTCGAAGCGCGTGGGCAACGCCGGGGCGGGGGAGATTGACTACGCCCTGCTGCTGGACGGCCTGAAGGCCGAGCGCGAGGAGGGCATCACCATCGATGTGGCCTACCGCTACTTCTCCACCAACCAGCGCAAGTTCATCATTGCCGACACACCGGGACACGAGCAGTACACGCGCAACATGATTACGGGCGGCTCTACGGCCAATCTGGCTATAATATTGGTAGACGCGCGCGCGGGAGTCATCACACAGACGCGCCGCCACACATTCCTCGTCTCGCTGCTGGGCATCAAGCACATCGTGCTGGCCGTGAACAAGATGGACCTCGTCGGCTTCTCGCAGGACGTTTTCGAGCGCATCAAGAAAGAATACCTGGCGCTGACCACCCAACTGGGCATCGAGGACGTGACCTGCTTCCCCATATCGGCCAAACTGGGTGACAATGTGGTGGAGAAGAGCCAGAACACCCCCTGGTACGACGGGCCCGACCTGCTCGACTTCCTGGAGACCGTACCCATCCACCGCGACCGCAACATGCAGGACTTCCGCTATCCCGTGCAGTACGTCCTGCGCCCCAATCTGGACTTCCGCGGCTTCTGCGGCAAGATAGCCAGCGGTGTCATCCGCCGGGGCGACGAGATAGTGGCCCTGCCTTCCATGAAGCGCAGCCGCGTGAAGAGCATCGTCACCTACGACGGCGAACTGGAAGAGGCCTTCTGCCCGCAGAGCGTGACCCTCTGCCTGGAGGACGAGATAGACATCTCGCGCGGCGAAATGATTGTGCGGCCCGACAATCTGCCCCACATCGGACGCTCGTTCGAGACGATGCTCGTCTGGATGGACGAGGAACCGATGGACCGTGGCAAGCAGTTCTTCCTGAAGCACAACACGAACACCACCCGCGCCACTATCGACTCCATCGCCTACCGCGTGGACGTGAACACGATGGAGCGGCTGGAAGGCAAGGACTTCCGGCTGAACGAAATCGGTTGCGTCCGCATCACCACGGCCAAGACCCTCTTCTTCGACAGTTACAAGGACAACCGCGCTACGGGCGCCTTCATCCTCATCGACCCCATCACGAACAACACCTCGGCCGTCGGCATGATCGTGCGACCGCTGGAGGAGGGCGAGACGAACGTGGCCGACGTGCCTACGCTCGACCTGAAGAAACTGGGCATAGCCCCCGAGCACTACGAGGCTATAGAGCGTGCCGTGAAGGAACTGGAACGACAGGGTTTGGAAGTAAAAATCGTAAAATAACATGGGACTCATAGAATTTAGCAAACTGCCGGTCAACACCCTGGTGGGCGCCGACTGGAAAACATTCAAGACCGTCACCGAGGGCCAGCACGTGGCCAAGGAGAAGCAGACGAAGTTCAGGCTCACGAAGGCCATCTGCCGCCTGCTCAGCGTCGTCACCCCCTTGCAGGAGCGTCGCTATCAGAAGAAGTTGGCCAATAAACCGCTGGAGCACGACCCCGTCTTCATCCTCGGCCACTGGCGCAGCGGCACCACCTTCGTCCACAACATCCTGGCGCAGGACCCCCGCTTCGGCTTCACTACGACGTACCAGACCGTCTTCCCACACTACATCATGGCCATGCAGGGCCTGTTCAAGCCCGTCATGGGATGGCTCATGCCCAGCCACCGGCCGACCGACAACATGGAACTGGCGCCCGACCTGCCCCAGGAGGAGGAGTTCGCCCTGCAGAACACCTGCCCCACGTCGTACTACCTTTTCTGGTTCTACCCCGAGCGGATGCAGGAGTACTGCGACCGCTTCCTGACCATGAAGAAGGCTACGCCCGAGGAGATACAGGACTTCAAGGAGAAGTTCGAGAAACTGGTGAAGATATCGATGTGGAACACCCGCTACGGCGTGAAGGACGCCCAGTACCTGTCGAAGAACCCGCCCCACACGGGCAAGGTGAAGACGCTGGTGGAGATGTTCCCCAACGCCAAGTTCATCTACCTCATGCGCAACCCCTACACCGTCTTCGAGTCGAGCCGCTCGTTCTTCAC
>JAFSXQ010000112.1 GCA_017444005.1 Bacteroidaceae bacterium
CCGCTGTCGAAGCCGGGGTTCAGGATGTATGCCGTGACGTCGGTTCCGGGTTCGATGAGTGCGTGTCTGGCCACCTCGGTGAGCAGCAGCATCTCCTGAATCATCTCCTCCAACTGCTCGGTGGTGTAGGCGAAGTCCTCCAGGTGGTCGTAGATGTTATCGTAGATGTAGTCGATATACTCCTCCAGTGCCTTCACCTCCTTGATGTCGAGGTGGTCCTCCAGCGTGGACATGACCTCCTCGGTCTGGGCAAACTGCTGGCGGAAGGCGAGGTAGGCTTCGACGTTGGCCTGTGCGCTGGTGAGTGCAGCCTGCAGGGTGGCCGTAGCGGCAGAGATGGCCTCGATGGTGGCCTCGCTGTCGGCAATCAGGGCCTCGGCGGCCTCCACGGCGGCGGTCAGGGCGTCGGTGTAGGTATGGTTCATCTGGGGCTCCTCCAGCAGTTCCTTGGCCGTGTCCACGTAGCCTTGCAACTCGTCCTTGAGGGCATTCTGGCCGTAGTAGATGAGGCGCACGTTGTTCATGACGAACCAGTTGGCGGTGGAGTTCTTCATCTCTACACCGATTTCCAGCGTGCCGTCGGTCACGAAGATGGCGTCAATCATCTTAGTCTCGGCACCCCAGCGGCTGCCGGTGGAGAGGTTGGTGGTGTAGGTGTCCATCTCGGCGGCTGCGTAGAAGGTGTTGCCGTCGGTGTGGTAGTAGCCGGGGAAGTCCTCTTCGGTCTCGGCCTGGTCCTGGTCGATGCAGATGACCTCAGCCGTCAGACTGTATTTGCCCACGGGCAGTCCCTTCAGTCGCTGATAGAGTTTGGCATCGGAGAATCCCGTCTCGGGGAAGGCCCAACGTCCGATGCAGCGTGTGTCGCCGAACAGGTTGTCGCCGCTGTAGGTGAAGGCACCCTGCGGATTCTCCCAACCCACGATTTCGTTCTTGCTCTGTTCCCAGCCCTCGTCGAAACTCTGGTTCTTGATCAGGTAAGTGACATCGACGGGATTGGTGATGCTGGCGTGCTCGATGCGATACTGCTGGATGACAGCGTTCAGGGCAGCGGTGGCAGCCTCGTAGTCGGCATTGGTGGAGCCTACATTATTATATATGGCCAGTGCATCGTCGATGGCCAGCCCCAGGCTCTGTGCCTCGGTCATGGCCAGGTTCAGGTTGTTCTTGGCCTCGAAGTCGTGGTAGGCAGCGGCCGAGAGAATGATCCAGTCGAGGCCGTACAACTCATCGTTGAAGAGCAGGGGCCAGATGTGTGTGGTGCCGTCGTTCTGCCATCCCGTCCAGAAGTCGGGCCAAACGCCAGAACCGTAGTAGACGTTGTCCTTGTCGGGACGGATGCGGTAGGTGCCGTTGTCCTGACGAATGAGATTCCAGGTGCAGTCCTCGCTGGGCTGTTCGTTGGCCACCAGCACGTCTTCGTCCTTGTAGTAGAGCCACAGCCCGTCGACCTGCAGGTAGACATCGTCGTCCTCGCCCTGTGTGGCAACGATGGGACTGCCCTTCACGGCCAGCAGGGCGCTGCCGCCGAATGCAGAGATAAACTGCGACGACGATACGTTGTAGAAGTACATCGTCTCGCCGTACTGCAGATCGCTGGCTACAGCCGTGGGGGCCTCCCAGGTGGCAGCCATAGCACCGGCCATACCGCAGATGGCCAATACCCATGTAAGTAAATGTCTTTTCATGTTTTTGAGTTTTTAAGTTCGTGAGTTTTTAAGTTCGTAAGTTTTTAAGTTCGTAAGTTCTTGAGTTTGTAAGTTCTTGTGGTTGTTGGTTTCGCTTGCAAAGTTAGGGCAAAGGGCGCTGTCAGCGTTTGTGGCACGTAACATATCCCTTTGCCCACGTAACTTGCTGCTATTTTATAATGATTTTCTGTCCGTTCCGGATGTAGATTCCCTTTTTCAAGTGAGAAGAGGTGAGGGGCAAGGGGCAAGAGGAAACCTTGCGACCGCTGAGGTCAAACAGCACGGCGTCCTTGTTTCTCATTTTCTCATTTTCTCCATTTCTCATTTCCTCAATGCCTGTCGGGCGGGAGTAGTCGGCCTCGTTCGTCACATAGGCGTCCTCGAACTGGATGGAACTGGTGCCGTTGCTCGAGATGCCGACGATGCCGATGCGGCTCGGGTCGATGCGTCCGCGCTGGCTGCCCACGTTGAAGACGATGCCCCCCAGGGGGATGACAATCTGCGTCTGGTTGTTGATGGCGCGGTTGTAGTAACTGCCGCCGGGATTGTTGTCCTGATAGATGCGGACGGCGGCATTGCAGACCTGTTGCCGGGCCAGGCGGATGACCAGATATTTCCACCCCGAGAGGTCGGCCCCGCCAACGTATTGCCAGCCCGCGAGCCCGCCGTCACCCGTGGTCAGTTGGAGCGTCTGTTCGTCAAATTGCCCCTTGCCTATGATGCTGGGGTCGAAATGACTGGCGGTGAGAGGGAAAAAAGTGGAGGAGACGACGAAGTCGGTCGTCAGCGTGTGGCCCAGGGCATCGGTGTAGTTGGCTGTCACGGTAATCTGTCCCTCGCTGAGCCCCTTGATTTCGCCGTTCACAATCTGGCATACGCCCTCCGCCGAATAGGTGTAGGTGGCTGTGGCGGCAACGTTCTCGGTGTGACCGTCGGCAAAGGTGGCCACGAGGTTCAGCCCGGTGTAACTGCCGGCCAGTACGACATACTGGTTGGTGAGGTCGCCAATGGAGAGTCCTGTGCAGGTGAGTTGCTCCTCGCTGTAGCCTGTGAACGAACCGTCGAAATAGACGGTTTCATCGAAAGTTTCCTCCGTCGTGAACCAGTCGAAGTCGGCATAGCCGCCGGCGGCCTGTGTGGCATAGTTGAACAGGCCGAAGCGGTTGCCCACGAAGACGCTGAGATTGAACTTCATTTCCAGGTCGTCGCCCAGGCGGGTGTAGGTCTGATTGTCGAGGCTGTAGTAGAACTTGGCCAGGCCAGTGGAGTTGTTCGTCACGGCGCGGAGGTATATGATAGTTGAAAGTTGATAGTTGAAAGTTGAAAGTTCTTCCTTCGGAGTGATGTTGCTGCTCGAAGTGATGCTGTCCAGCATCCAGACGAGTTCGGGTTTGCCGTCGCGGATGCGGATGCCGATGAGGGCATAGGGGTCCTGTAGCACGCAGAGTCCGGCCACGTCGCCCTCCTGCATGCCGGAGTAGTCCATCTTGACAGTGCCATAGGTGTCCTTCGTCGTGCTGTGATAGCCGAATATGCGCTGCGTCAGGGTGTTGCGCGCCTGCTTCAGTGTGGGGCTGATGCCCGTGGTGTGGAGGCGCAGACAGCCGGGATGCTCCAGCAGGCTCCAGGCCGAGTTGTCGGGCTGGTGGTTCCACTGCCACTGCATACCCAGCCGCAGGTCGCAGAAGTTGTCGTTCGTGGGCAGGTAGGTGGTCGGGTAACTGACGTTTGTGCCTACATTTGGCTTCTTGTAGGTGGTGTAGGGGACGCCGTTGTTGCCGATAACGGGCCAGCCGTCCACCCATCGGACGGGTTGCAGGTTGGGCAGTCGGCCGTAGGCCCCTTTGTCCTCAAAGAGGAAAGTCCACCATTCGCCCGTAGGCGTGTCGACAAGGGCGCCCTGATGAACGCCATTGGGTTTGCCGTTGATGACCTTTTCGATAAGAATCTTCTCCTCGTAGGGACCGAAAGGCGATGTTGAGCGGAAAACGGTTTGTCCCGATGGTATGCCTCCGTAGGTACTATATATATAATAGTAGTCGCCGATGTGATAGATATGCGAGCCCTCCAATCCTTGGCCGTCGCGCACGATGACCTCGCGGCTCTCCTGGAAGTTAAAGTCCTGGTCCAGTCGGCAGACGGAAATGTGGTTGATGCCGCAGGCAATGTACACCTGACCGTCGGTGTCGAAGAGCATGCCGCCGTCGTAGTAGCCACGGTCCAGTTTGCGCATACTCCATGTTCCGGCCGGGTCGGTAGCCGTCAGCAGGAAAGCCCCCTGGTCGTTGGTGTTCAGCATCAGGTAGAACTTGCCGTCGTGATACTGCAGGGCCGATGCCCACATGCCTACGCCGTAGCGGTTCTTGCCCTCCAGCAGATTGTAGTCGGCACCGCTCGACAGACGCTCCAGCGGGTTGGAGCAGTATTCCCAGTTCACCAGGTCGCGCGACTTCAGGATGGTGGCTCCGGGGAAGTGGTGCATGGTGGTGGAGAGGAAGTAGAACGTGTCGCCCACGCGGATGACATCGGGGTCGGGGAAGTCGGCGTCGATGACGGGGTTGGTGTACGTGCCGGCCACGTTGTTGTCGGCGGTGGAGCGGTTGGTGTATTCGGGTCGCGGATAGCGCGTCTGGGCATACTCGCGGAACCAGTCCCAGGCCACGACGCACGTCTCCGTGTTGCCCTCGAAGGCGCGAACGGGGTTTCGGATATCACCTTTGTTGATGAGACACCCCTCGCCCGAAAGGTTCCAGGAGACGTTGTCGAAGTGGTCGGCCATAGCCTTGTAGGCACTGCCCCAGGGGGTGGTGGAGGCCGTGCCCCACGTACCCCAGTTGGCAGGTACCCACTCGCCAAACTCGTTGTATTTGCCCTCGCCCTCCTTCTCGGGGCTCCAGTCCAGTTCGGTGACAACGACAGGAGCCGTGTCCACTACGGGCACGGATGCGTGGAAGTTCTGAATAAAGCCCTCGGGCGTGGCGTTCTTGTCCGACTGGTTGTACCAACCTGGATATACGTGTACGGCATAACCGATGTTCTCGCCCTCGATGGGGTTGCGGGCATAGCCGGCATAGTTGCTCTGATAGGCCAGTCCGGGAATCCAGATGACGTTGTCGGCACCGTTGGCGCGAATCTTGTCCACGATGGGTTGGAAAATGGCTTTCATCTGGTCGAAGTGCGCCTGGGTGTTTGTGCCGGCACTGCCGTCGGGCAGCCGTACGGTGACGGGTTCATTGGCCAGTTCGAACATGACGTTCGAGGCATTGCGGATATACTTGTTCTGCGAGACCATGTCCCACACGTCCAGCAGATAATTGGCATACTCGCCGTCGGCCTCAATCACAGCCGGGCACACGCCAGGCGGGCGCAGGATGACGTAGAGACCATGCTTCTCGGCAGCCTGGATGAGGCGCACGAAGAGCGACTGGAGGTTGGTTTGGAACAGCGTGCGGCTGAACTGCGAGATATTGGCCTCGCCCTCGGCGTCGCCCGTACGGGGCAGGCTGGGGTCGTTGCTCCAGCAGGGGTCGAGGTGAAGGCGGATGAAGTCGCACTTCGGTCCGTCGACGGTGTCGGCCAGAATCTGCATCACGCCGTTCAGGTAGTTGTAGGCCGCATTGCGGCTGGCCTGGTCAGTGGCACTTTTGAACTGCCACCAGCCGTTGTTGAAGTACGAGTTGGGGGTCATCATCACGCCGTGCAGGTTCACACGGTTGCCGTGACTGTCCACGAGGTACTTGCCCTCGGTGTGCAACTTCGGCAGCGGCATTCCCTCCCATGCCAGTAGTTGTCCCATGCTCGTCAGCAGGACGAGGAGCAGGGCCCAGAGGTGATTGTGTTGTTTTTTCATGTTATTTATATAAATGGTAATACTGTTTTCCGAAAAAGCGACCCGTCTATGCTCCCGCACGGACGGGTCTAAAGCAATGAAAAAATTACTAAACTAAACCTTGAATAAACTAAAATGAAGAAAACTACTAACATTTCGCTTGCAAAGTTCGCGTTTTTTGCGCAGAGCGGCATTTTACCACGTAACACATCCGTTCGACAATGTAACATTGAGCCGAAATGAGCATTTTTTTGCCGAAAAGGTTTGAACGTATCGATTTTGTAGTTAAATTTGCATAGTTAATTGCTAATCATGATACGAAAAGCACTTCTTTCGGTCCTATTCCTCTTTGTCGCTAATTGGGCGGCAAGGGCGCAGAGCGGTCAGTTCCTGTCGACGGATGACGTGTTGCCCAGTAGTATGGTAAACCAAATTTACCAGGACAACTTCGGCTACATCTGGATTTCGACGGGCGGTGGGTTGTGTGCCTTCGACGGCTATCAGTTTGCAACTTTCCGTCAGGATGAAACGGAGCAGCCTTCCATCAAGAGCAACTACGTGACCTGTGTGGCGCAAGACCGTAACAATGTCCTCTATGTGGGTACCAGCAACGGCATACAAATCACCGACGGCGAAGGGCAGTGGAAGGAAGTCCAATATGAGGTTCGCCCAAGCGAGATATTCAATAGTTATTTCGTAAGTTGCATCCTGTGTCGGCGCAACGGCCAGGTGCTGGTCGGCACCTCGGGCTACGGCGTCATGTGCCTGGACAATGACAGCCTGGGGGTGCGAGCCTTGGACATCTCCCCCGATGCCAACCCCGTGGCAGCGATGGCGGAGGACAAGGATGGTTGGATTTGGGTGGTCACTACCGTCCGGGGCGTCATGGCCTGTCGCGACGGAAAAGTCCGTTCCTATCTCGACGGAGAGCAGACAGCAGCCACGTTGCAAACGGTCTGTATCGACGCCCAGGGACGCATATTCGTGGGCAGTAACAAGGGACTGTACCAGTACGACAAGGCGGCAGATGCGTTTCGACTTGTTCCGCAGACAGACGGGCTCAATGTCGTCAGTCTGGAGGCCTCGGAACGGCAGGGACTTCTGATAGGCACAAACGGCGACGGACTGTTCATACTTGACAAAGGGGAACTGGCAAAGGCCTCCTATCACAGCAACGATGTCGACCTGCAGCGCACGAAGGTGTATTCCATCTTGGAGGACCGTGCCGGCAACGTCTGGCTGGGGCTTTTGCAGAAGGGCGTGTTCATGCACCCGGCTCAGGATGGCGGCTTCCGTTACTACGGCTACCGGCAGGGGACAAAGAACCCCATCGGGAATGCCTGCATCATGGCTACCCTGTATGCCCCCGACGGCACCCTGTATGTGGGCACCGACGGCGACGGCATTTATGCCATCAAGCCGGACGGACAACTCCTGCGCCACTACGACCGCGTGCCACGCACCGTGCTCTGTCTGGCCATGAATGCCGAGGGACGGCTCTGGATGGGCGGCTACGGCGACGGTTGTGGCGAGGTGGACCTGAAGACGGGGCAGTACCGCCGGCTGGACTTCTCGTACGGTTCTTCTGCCAACGTCTTCGGACTGGACGTAGACCGACAGGGCGACCTGTGGGTCGGCACGATGGGCGGCGGTGTGGTGCGCTACCGCCCGCAGACGGGTACCCATGAGCGTTATCAGACACGTAGCGACAACGACGATGCAAAGCACAGCGACGGCATCTGCAACGATTTCGTTTACACCATCAAGTTCTCTCCAAAGGAAGAACGTATGTACGTCTGCACGACGAGCGGACTCTGCTGCTACGATTACCGGACGGACAGTTGGCTTACGGCCTTCGGACAGAACCGCATATTGGAGGGGGAGGGGGTGCAGTGTGTGTTGCCGCCCGAGGGTAACCGCCCCCTGTGGGTGGGAACTGCTGACGGGCTCTTCCGTTATGGCAAGGACAAGAAACTGCGTTGTTACACAACCGACGACGGACTGCCGGCCAACAATATTGTCGCCATCCTGTCCCGGAGACCGGACGAACTGTGGATATCCACCACCCACGGACTGAGCCAGATGAACCCAGATGCGAACCGCTTCGAGAACTATTTTGCCAGCGATGGCCTACAGGGCAACGAGTTTTCGCGCAATGCCGTCACTCGCGCGGGCCGATTGCTGGTGTTCGGCGGAACGGGCGGCCTGACACTCTTCAATCCGGACGAAGTGCGTTACGAACCGTTGCCGCCTGTGCTCTACCTGTCTGAGATGAGAATCGGGGGAATACCTGTCACCACCGCCACGATGTCGGGTTGGCAACACGCCACCCAG
>JAFSXQ010000113.1 GCA_017444005.1 Bacteroidaceae bacterium
CTTTTACACAGCAAGGTGTTGGCATGCTCAGTGGGCTGCTTCGAAGTCAGGTTGCCATTGAAACAAACATCAAAATCATGCGCGCATTCGTGACTATGCGACGTTTCTTGATTCAGAATGCAGGAATCATGATGCGCATTGCCCACTTGGAACAACACCAGATAGAGACCGACGAGAAGATAGATTTGATTCTCGATAAGATGGAAGAACGTTCGCCAAAACTTCTGCCTGAACAGATTTTCAGGACGGGATGCGTTTGGGATGCATGGACGTATGTGTCGGACTGTGTGCCGTCACGAAGATGCAGGCCTCACCAGAGACAATACTTGGATTGCTGAAATGAACAAATATAGTATATACACAACAGAAGGCTATACCATTGCACCCAACGAGTGGAAATCAGGGGGGACGGTTCTGTATTTCTGTAGAATAAGTGTACCATGACACATCTGGATTTGCTAAAGAGAATAGAGAGCCTGGACGTCGCGAAGATAGAGAAAATGAGCACCGACGGCATGGTGATGGTGAGTGACAGTTTCGACGAGTCGCTCACCCGGGACCTGGTCATGCGCGGGAAGACGAACCGCGAGCAGCGCCGCACGTTCGCTGCCGTGAAGGAGGCCTACAAGGACTGGAAGGAGGGAAACGACGCCATGTGGCACTACTTTCAAGTCTACCCCCAGTGGATGAACGAGATGCAGTTGGACATCGAGTGCGGGCTGGTGCTGACAACGGAGGGCAGCGAGCCGGAGCCGGAGGAGGATACGTTGGGGGCGCTCTACCCGCCTTCGCTCATAAAAAAGCTCCAAAGGGCCACGGAGGATGCCATCCGGGGCACAGAACCCACCGCTGCTGCCGCCAAGGACGACTCGCATATCCGTGAGTTGGAAACGGAGAACAGGAGGCTGAAGGAAGAACTGGACGAGCGGGGTGCCGAGGTGGAGCAGTTCAGAACCGAGAACGAGCAACTGAAGGAACGAATAAAGGAAATACTGGAAACCAAGCAGGGCGAAGACGATGAACAGGGAAAAGAGAAACTAGACTTTCTTGAAGATTGGCAGAAACTGACAGCAAGGGAGTTTGCTATTTTCTTTTCACAAGCACTTGGGGTGAGTTTCAACCCTGAATTCATTAATCAGCAACAACTGGCCAATCTTGCAGCGAAATGGACCGAACCGAAGCCGGAAACCATTAGAGCCAAGATAGGCAGTTTGCTTAAAGAGGAGACAGAGGTCGGCAAGGAACTGCGTGACGGCTTCTCCCCAAAGACTAAAGACGAGGCATTGAATGTTTATTACTTTATTATTCGAGTCGCCAAATACTATTCCTGCATAACTCGCAAGATGCAGGAAATGTTGGATGGTATAAATCAAGTTTATTGTCTGAATATAGATGAAGATATGAAAAAGAAGATATCCGATATGATAGATGACGAACGGACTTCGGGGAAAAAAGGAGGGTCGTAAATAACGTGAGTTCGACGAAATCATCTGCTTATAAAATATTGTCGGCGAATGTTTCGAATTTGACTAATATACAGTAGCCGTATGGCTGTTAAAAGGGAGTCCTATTCGCTTTATTAGCACGATTCGCCGATAAATATAAATTCATCGAACTCACGTTAAATGGTTAATAACCGTTAAAATATAACTTTTTCGCTTTTTCTTGCATAAGCGGAAGGGGTGTATCAGGGGTGTATCAGCACATGGGCTGGTACACCCTTCTTACCTTTGTGCCATCAACCAAAAGATAAACGGTATGGTAAAAAGAAATTCTAAAACAAACATCACGAGCAACCCCCGGACGGGGGCGGGCTCTATTGAGAGAGGTACGCGCGAGCGTCGGTTCATTGGTTACAGTTCTTTCTCGGGCATTCCCGTGGCAGTGACGCTGGACGGCGGACAGTGGTGGACAACCACGGGCGCCGACCCTTCGCGCATGATTACGCTGAAGACCAAGGCCTCCTCGGCCGACCCGTACGCCGACCTGCTGCGGCAGTTCCGACTGCTGACCCGCGACCTCCGGCCCAAGCGCCCCGTGGCGCTGCCCGAAAGCCTGCGCGTGGTGCGCGACGAAGGCCTGGACTGCTGGCTCACGGACGGGGGCACGCTGACCTTCACCGGCACCATCGACCTGAACCGCAGCGCCCGCAACTGGCAGGCCGAGACGCTCCGCCTGGTGCAACTGGTGGTCAGGAGACTGCCCGCCAGCGACCGATTCAACAAAATTATTAATCAAATAAAGAAAGGAGAACAGAAACATGTTTAGAATCACGTATCAAGTGGCCTTCTATCTGGAGATGATGCAGATGGGATGGCAAGAGTGGCAAGAGTGCCTGGCAAAGGCCAAGGCCATAGTAGAAGAAGTGCGTCGCGAATACAAAGCCTACAAGGAGACAGGCGACAAGGCACACAAGGACAGAGCCGACGAGGTGAAGCGCACCCTGCCCGGCGCCTGCTTCCAGGCCTCGGACTTCGAGGAGAGCGTAGGCGTGAAGAAGTACAACGAGGGCAAGAAGGGACGCTGGCGCGAACAGATTCATGCCTACCTCTCGGGCCTCGCCGTCATCGACGTGGACTACTGCGGCAATCCGCGTGAGTTGTTCGAACGCCTCAAGTCCGGGTTCGACCTCCGGGCCGAGGGCGTACTGCTCGTCTACATTTCGGCAAAGGGCGAGGGGCTGAAGATTGTCTTCAGATGCCGACCCGAATGGGGCAACCTCATCTGCAACCAATACGAGATGGCAGACAGGCTGGGCATACTGGAGTTCGTGGACGAATCCTGCAAGGACAGCAGTCGCCTGTCGTTCCTCACCGGTCCCGACGACGTGCTCTACTGCGACGAGAAAGAATTGTTTAACCATTAATAATGAAGAATTATGGAAGAAATCATCAGAACTGATTACGACCTCCAGTTCGGAGACCGTTACCGCACCGGTGAGAAGGGTGAATCGTCGCCTACGGTGCAGAAGTGGATTGAGTTTGAAGACGAGCGCAAAGCCCAGCGGAAGGCCGGGCCGCAAAACACGACAACAACCAGCGCCGCGCCCCAGACGGCACCCGCCACTCCCGCCACGAACGGGCAGCCCGTCGTCCTCACCGAGCGCAAACAGGCCATCATCCGGGCGCTGAACCAGTTCTACGGCGAGCGTCTGGGCGAGGGACAGAAGCACCCCACCTTCACCCAGCAGACGTCGCACTGGCTCCTGTGGCTCACCGACAACAACCCCCAGCGGGCCACTGCCGCCGCCTACCAGTTGGACTACGTCAAGAACTGGCAGCCACAGCCCGGCGAGGTGGAGGACCTGATAGAGTCCGCCGCCAAGAAGAAACTGCTGAAGCGTACACCCAAGGCCCTTTCGGAACTCTTGGAGAAGGCCGGCATAGACACCATGCCGAAGACTGCCCAGGCGCCCGCCGGCGCCGACCCGATGGGCGACCTGCCCTTCGACAGTTGGTGCCGCGAGATAGAGGCCCTGTTCCCCGAGTTCCCCTGCCTGCGCGAGGTCTGCGAGCCCCATCCGCGACGCCTCTGGCCCTTCCTCCTCTTCGCCTCGGCAGCCATGATGGGCACGTGCATGACGCTCTGCTACTACCGCTTCTACGCCGACCCCACCCAGCGCACCCGCCTCACCTACATCATTCTGGGCGTGGGCGACCCCACCAGCGGCAAGGGCACACTGAAGCGACTGCAGACGCTGCTGCTGGCACCCGTGCTGGAGGCCGACGACATTGCCGACCGCGACACCAACGAGTGGAAGGAGAAGTACGACGCCACCGCAAGCAACCGGGAGCACGAGACGCGCCACCGCATCTACAACCGCTTCTTCGGGCCGCGCGCCTCGAACACCGAGTTCATCCGCTCCATGATCAACAACAAGGCCACCGTCGACGGCGAGGAGATGCCCATCGGGTGCGTCACCGTGGACGCGGAGAAGGACAACAGCATCAACATGTCCAAGTCCGGCGGATGGCAGAACCGCGACATCATGGTGCTGAAGAGTTTCCACTGCGAGACCGACTCGCAGCACTACGCCAACAAGCAGTCCGTCTCGGGCCGGTTCGCCGTCGTCTGGGTGCAGGTGGAGTCGTGCACGCCGCCCACGCTGAAGCGCCTGGTGAACGAGCGCAACTTCAACTCCGGACTCGACACGCGCATGGGCTGCATCCCCACGGGGCGTCCCGACTTCGACATGATGCCCCTGGTGCGCGAGGACGAAAGGCTCCAGGCCTACAACGAGACCCTGCGCCAGTGGGCCTACCGGCTGGACCAGCGCCGGGGCGAACTGCCCCTGTGGCCACTGGTGGAGCACGTACACCGCTGGTGCGACGAGCGCCGCGCCATAGCCGAGTTCAACGACGACCAGGCCGACTGGCTCCTCATCAAGCGCGTGCCCTACTACGGCATCAACATCGCTGCGCCCTACGTCGACATGCGCCACTTCGAGGAGCGCGAGCGGACGGGCACCTACCACATCGACGACACGGACCGCCGACTCGTAGACCTGGCCCTCGATATCCAGTACCGCACACAACTGCACTGGTTCTACGACCTCCACCGCAAGTACTACGACGACCAACTGAAGGAGGCCGCCAACTACCGCCGGCGCTCGAACAAGTTCAAGGACTGCTTCCGGCTGCTGCCCGAGGAGTTCACCACCGAGCAGTTTGCCCAGACCTTCGGCTACGCCAATCCTCACTCGGCGCAGAAGACCCTGCAACGCCTGCTCGACGACAAGGCCATCAAACGCAGCATGCGCGGCAGTTACCGCAAGCAGATCTCCGAACTGTAAGCAGAAAAGCAGAAAGGCGGAAAGTAGACAAGAACAGGAACGGGAGTTGTAACGTTGTGCGTTGCAACTCCCGTTCCTGTTAGCGCCTACGGGAATCGAAGATTATGGTGGGGGAACGGCGGGGCGTGTCCTTATGTCTTACTTTTCTTCCGGGCTTCCTTTTCGCGGCGCTTCTGTTCTTTCTCGCGACGCTTCTGTTCCCGGCGGGCTTCTTTTTCGCGGCGCTTCTGCTCGCGGCGGAGTTGCTTTTCCAGTTTGCGGGCCTCCTTGGCGGCTTGCTTGGCGGTCTTGCGCTCTTCCTTCAGTTCCTGCTTCTCGAGGGCGGAGGCTTCGAGGGCGTCGCGGAGCATCTGCTTGTCGAAGGTGAAGACGTGGCCCAGCAGACCGAGGGAGAGGGTCTTGTCCTTGCCCGAGAGGCGGACGTGGGTGGTGTTGAAGAGAAGGTAGTTGCTCAGTTCGAGTTTGGAGTTCAGGGCCACTTCCACGGTTTTGTTGACAATGCCCTTGCCCAGGCTGGTCAGTACGTTGTCGCCCATTCCGCGGCGTGCGGCTTCTTCGTCGACGTACTCCCGCACGGCCTTCATCATGGCCTGTTTGTGGGCCTTCTTGTCGGGAACGGTCATGGCCATTACTATTGCTGCGGCGAGCATGAGGGCTGCAATCAGTATTTTCTTCATAGTCGGTAGGTGTTTTGGGGTTTATGTTCAGGTGTGGGTCAGAAGTCTTCGTCCTCGTCCTCCTCTTCCTCCTTGGCGGGCTGCTGGGCGGCTTTGTTCCGGCGTTGTTTGGCGGTTGCGGCGTCTTCGGTGTAGTAGCCCTTCTGGGCGGTGGTGCCGTCGACGAACTCGCGCATGGAGCCCTTGTGGTTGGTCTGTTCGGTCCAGAGTTGTTCGTAGTCGCGGATGTAGTCGGCACGGGGGACGACGTTGGTGTCGAACGAGAGTTCGATGTAGGTGGAGTCGGCGAAGTTGCCGTAGCAGTAGACGTAGTGGCAGACGTAGCCGGTGTTCTTGATGGTGTTGAAGTCGAGGTGTACGAAGCCGCTCTTGTGGGGCAGGATGACGATGGGGAGTTCGTCGCGCGGCACGAGGCAGCCGCAGGTGGTCTGCACTTCGCGGATGAAGAGGGGGTCCTCGTCGACGTTCTCCAGTTCGTAGGTGACGCCCATCAGTTCGCCCTGGATGACGGGGTAGTAGTGGCGCACGGGGTCGACGACAACGACGTGCACGGGCTTGAGTTCCTTCTCGCAATTGACGAGCAACAGGATGGCTGACAACAGGAATATGACTTTATGCTTCATTTCTACCACGAATTGTTTTCTTTTCTACCACGGATTACACGGATTTCACGGATTTATTCCTTCTCATTCTTCTCATTTTCTCATTCTCTCATTTTCCCTCAGTATCCTTCGATTTCGTCGATGGCCATGGTGCGTTCCTCCTTGTTGCGCACGATGGTGAGCAGCAGGGAGCCCTGGGCCCACGAGGGTATGGCGAACTCGGCGGTGGCGCGCTGTGCGATGCTGCCCTGCGACTGGGGCTGGACGGTGGCTATGTCGCGACCGTTGCAGGAGAGTGTGACGCGCAGGGGGAGGGCGATGTGGAACTGGACGTTGTTGGTGAACCCGACGCGCACCCGACGCAGGCCGCCCGGATTGGGGATGGCCAGGCGGAGCCAGGGGTCGGCAGAGGAGATGAGTTGTCCGCAGTGGTAGTTGCTGGGCAGGGAGATGAGTCCGTCGGTGAGGATGGAGAGGTCGGTGTATTCCTCGTCGAGTTTGGTGACGGCGACCACGGACTGGCCCAGCAGTTTGTTCTTCCGGGCTTCGGGGGCCTGGGCGCACATGGCGCGGTAGTCGGCAACGTAACTGTCGATGGTCCAGAACGATTCGCTGTAGATGCGCACATCGTCGTCGGCCACGCTTTCGAGTTGCTGCAGCATGGGTTCGGCCTTGCTGATGTCGCCGTTGAGGCGCTTCAGTTCGAGGTGGGTGAGCATGAGGGTGCGGTGGAGCAGGGAAATCTCCTCGTGTTCGGCTCCGGAGGTGCGCGCCAGCATCTGGCCCAGGGCGTTGTGGAAGGCGATGAAGTCGGGGCCGTCGAGATAGCCGCGCAGGGCGGCGCCTACGCCGTCGTAGATGGGCAGCACGCCCTCGTACTTCTGCACCTTGTCCTCCAGTCGCATGAGGAAGTGGGCCACCACGTCGCCGGTGACGGGGTAGAACTCGCGGCTCTTCTGGAGCAGGAGCGAGCGCCAGTCGGTGTCGGGGTCGTGGAGCAGGGCCGAGAGCACGTGGGTGTGGAGGCGGCTGAAACTGCTGTAGTCGTGTCCGCTGCCGTTGAGGAAGACCCCCCGTACGCCGGCCTTGGCGTAGAGGCGCAGGCGGCGCTGCATGACGGTGAAGATGGGGTAGGGGGTGAAGTAGTCGTCGAAGTTATTGATGTAGTCCCAGACGTAGACGTTGGGCGTCACCTGGGTCCAGAGTTTGAGCGTGTTGGTGAACTCCTCCTCGCGCGGTGAGGGGACAGCCGTCAGCCGGTAGCGTATGGCGCTGACGAGTACGCCGGTGTTGGCGGGCATCGGGTGTCGGGGCTGGCTGCGGGTGCTCATGTACTGCGAGGTGAAGAACTGGTGGTTGGGGAAGCGCTCGGCCAGGCGCCTGATCATGTCGAAGACGGCGGGGGCGGCATCGGTATCGGTGCACCCCTTGGCCACGCACTGGGCACACTGGCAGACGAGGCGGTTGTCGTTGGGCAGGATGGCGAAGCGGCTGGTGTGGCGCTCGCCGTAGTTGTCGACGATGTAGTCCTCGATGTAGTGGAACAACTGGTTGGAGGAGAAGCAGAACTGCTCGTCGTTGCTCGTGCCCCCGATGGTGGCGTAGACGGAGCGTGAGTGCCTCTCGGGCAGCACGCGCGAGAGTTTGTGCCCCCAGAGGCCCCAGTCGCGGTCGACGTTGTTGAGGCCGAGGCGTTCCCCTTCCTTGGTCTGGTTTTCGGGCAGGTAAATCTCGCGGTACTCGAAGGCGGCATCTTCGTCGTCGGCCATGACGTGGCTGCAGTCGGACGTTGCTATCAGACAGAGGGGAATGATGAGGTAGCGTAGGAGGGCTTTCATGGGCATAGGGTGTTCGCGGTTAGAAGGCCACATGCAACTGGGCCGTGATGCTGAAGATGTTACGATAGTGGTTGGCGAGGGTGCCGTTGGCGAGGCGGTAGGGGTCGTAGCAGGTGTTCCAACTGCCCGCCAGTCCGATGTAGAGGTTGCGCGTGAGCAGGTACTGGGCATCGAAGCCGACCATGGCGTTGGTGTGGGAGACGCCTTGGAGGGCGGTCTGGTCGAAGAACGACAGTTCGGGGAAGGAACCGAAACCGGCCAGCAGGCTGACGCTGGAGATGTTGTCCTCGTTGATGAAGAACTTGCCTTTGACGCCGACGTTGTAGTAGAGGCCCGACTGCATGGCGGTGAGGTCAAGGCTGCCGTTGAGTTTGATGCGTTCCCAGGCCTTCTCCACCGAGGGGGTGATGATGAAGAGGTTGAGTTTCTCCTGCTGGGTGAGCAGTGCCTGTCCGGCGGCGAGGTAGAGGTAGGTCTCGGGCGTGCGGCGGTAGCCCACCTTTAGCGTGGGTGTCCAGCCGTGGCGGGCTGCATAACTGGCGGAGAGGTTGGCTCCGAACTTGTTGAAGTAGCGGGTGGACCAGGCCAGATTGGCCATTCCGCTCCAGTGGTGGTTGAAGGTGTGCTCCCACTGTCCCATGAACTCGAGGCCCACGCCGCCCGACTCGTCGTCGCTGATTACGGCAGTCTCGTCGCCGTCGGTCTCCGTGCTCTCGATGTGATAGCCGTCGATGCCCTTGTAACTGACCTGTCCGGTGAAGGTGTCGTGGCGCCAGAGCCGGCTGTAGGCGATGGAGGCAATGGAGTAGAGGTGGGCGATGGAGCCGATGTTGTCGTTCTTGGTGTCGTAGTAGGCGGTGGTGTAGGAGGCGTCGATGCGGTTCTTGAAGCCGCGGAAGCGCAGGTAGCGCATGTGCTCGTACCACTCCTGCTGCTCGGCATTGCTGGGCTCGTAGTTGCGGTTCTGCAGTTCGAAGGCCTTGGCAAACTCCTTCAGGTGCTCGTAGGCCACGCCCTTGGTGTAGAGCAGTTCCTTATTGTTCGGGTCGTGCACGAGGGCGCTGTCCAGCACCGTCAGGGCCAGGTCGGGCATGTGGTTCTTGATGAGTTCGTTGGCCCATTCGTCGGCCAGGCCCGAGTGTGCCGTCGTGAGTTGCGGGTTGGTCCAGTCGCCGGCCACCAGGTGGGGGCGCAGGAGTTCGAGGGCCTCGGCGTTGCGCTTCTGCTGCTGGAGGGCCAGGGCGTGCTTGACGATAAAGTAGGGGTCGTCGGGGTGGGTATCGTAGCCTTGCAGGGCGTAGTCCCAGAAGAGTCGGTCGCGGCGGAGCGTCTGGCTCATGTTGATGCAGCAGCGCAGGGCCACATCGCTGCCGGGCACCGCCTCGAGCAAGGCCTGTGCCTGGCGCAGGGCCGTCTCGTAGTTCTGTTCCTCGACGAGCAGGCGCAGGCGGTTGGCCACGATGTCCTCGTAGGCGGAGGCAAAGCGCCGGGCGTTTTCGGGGGAGGCCTGGGCAGCCGCATCGCGGTAGAGCCTGCGGGCCTCGTCGAGCAGTCCCAGATGGCCGAGAACGGTGATTTGCCGCGATACGGTGGCGGGCCACGTCTCCTGCTCGGGCGTCATGAGTTCGAGGGCACGGGCCAGGTGCTGGCGGGCATCGTGCCACTGTTCGCCCTCCATCTCGCTGCTGCCCAGGCGGAGCATGAGGGCGGCGTACTGCTCGATGAGTTCCTCGTCGTCGGGCTGTCGCTGGTAGAGTTCCTCCAGCACCTTGATGGCTGCCTGCTCGTTACCCGACTTCTGCTCGAGCGTGTAGAGTTTCATCAGCAGGGCTGCGGTGCGTCCGTCGCGCTTCATGGCATCGCCCAGGTAGACGCGCGCATCGTCGTAGTAGCCGCGGGTGAGCGACGTGTTGATGAGGTAGTTGAGGGCATCGCGGTCGTGGGTGGCGGCATAGAGGCGCCCGTTGGCCTCGTAGGGGTCGTTCATGCGGGCCTGGCTGGCAATCTCCCCGAGCAAGTCGTTGTAGAGATGGCTGACGTTGTGCTGGCGGGCGAAGGCCAGTGCCTGGTGGTAGAGGCCCCGGGCGGTCATCAGCCCGATGATTTTGTTTATCAGGACGGCATTGCCGGGGAAGTGCACCAGTCCGCGGTTGGCCGTACCCAGGGCGTGGTCGTACTCGCCCATGCGTTCGTAGACGTTGGTCAGTTCGACGTAGTACTCCAGGTTCTCGGGGTCTTTGTCGATCCACTGCTCCAGGTTGATGGCAGCCTCGGCGTTGGTGCCGCGAAGCAGTACGTCGCTCCAGGTCTCGCGGTGGTGATTGCGCAGTTCGCGGGCGACGATGGTGTCGTTGGGATAGATGTGGGCCAGGCGCTGCAGGGCGTTGTCGGCCTCCACCTGGTTGCCTATCTTACGATAGAGGGCAATCTTGCGCCGCCACATGTCGCGGTCGTAGGGCTGGAACTCGAGCAGTTCGTTCAGGTAGCAGATGGCGCTGGAGTAGTGCTTGAGGCCGTCCTCGACGTCGACCAGCAGTCGCTTGGCGCGGAAGTGCATCTCGTCGGTCTGTATGGCGCGCGTCAGGTTGTATCGCGCATCGTTGAGCCGTCCGGCCACGTAGAAGTAGCGTCCGTTGTAGTAGCGCAGATTGGGGTCGTCGGAGTATTCGTTGAGGCCTTCGTCGATGACGCGCTTGGCCTCTTGCCAGGCATTCACCTGCACGTAGTTCTCGATGCGCTCGACGTAGTAGGCCGGCGTGTGGTCGGGAGCCTGTGCCCGGCTGCCCAGTGTGGCAAGCAGCAGGACGAGGCCCGTGAGCCAGCGCCGCAGGCCGGCCGGTGCGGGGGTATGGTTATGTAGTCGTGGGCTTCTCATTGGCGGGTGCGGTTTTCTTTTCCCTCTTCTTCACACCTGTTCGGGCGATGGGCTTCCAGATGGCCGTCTGTCCGGTGATGTACTGGAAGTATCCCACGTTTGAGCAGTAGGTGATGATGGGGTGATAGATGAAGGGTTCGATGAAGGCGGCGAAGGCCAGGTGCCAGTAACTCAGCCGGCGGTTGTACCAGTTGACGGCGTTTGTCGAGTAGTCGAAATAGAGCAGGAAGAAGCACATCAGCACCGAGAACGTGTATATCATGCCGAAGATGAGGAAGGCCGTGTCCCAGTTGATGCCGCCGATGATGAGCAGCCATATCATGAAGATGTAGCCGCCGGCCTCCAGCATGGGGGCAATGAACTCGAAGGTGAAGATGAAGGGCAGCGTGAAGGCTCCGATGGGGCCGTAGTGCGGATTGAAGAAGAGTTTGCGGTGATTGCTGATGATCTCGAACAGACCGCGGGCCCAGCGCACACGCTGGCGATAGAGGGCCTTCATCGAGGAGGGTCCCTCCGTCCAGCAGCACACCTTGGGTACCTGTGCGATGCGGAAGGGCTGGCCCGAGTTGCGCATGTAGGTGACCATGCGCAGCAGCATGTCGACGTCCTCGGCCATGGAGGTGTTGTCGTAGCCGCCGGACTTGACGACGACGTCGAGGTCGAACAGTCCGAAGCCGCCGGAGATGTTGGGCAGGGCGTTGATGTTGCTCCAGCCGAGTTTGCTGATGAGGAACGAACGCATGTACTCCAACTGCTGGAACATGGGCAGTATGCGCTTCGGCACGCGGGCCTCGGCCACCCGTCCGTCCTCCACCACGCAGCCGTTGCTCATGAGCATCGTTGCCGAGACGCCGATGGTGGGCACGTGGCTGTTGACGACCAGCCACATCATGCGATAGAGTGCCATGGGCTCGATGATGCAGTCCACGTCGGTGCAGACGAAGTATTTGTTGGAGCAGACGTTGATGCCGGCGTTCGAACCGTCGCTCTTACGTCCGCCGCGCTCCTTGTCGACGACCACGAGTTTCGAATAGGCCGGGTTGGTGCTCTTCAGCACGCGCTTGATGGGCTTCGAGGGCACGCGCATGGCCACGTCGTAGGGCACCTCCACCATCTCGAACGTCTCGATGAGCAGTTCCAGGGTGCGGTCGCTCGAGGCGTCGTTGATGATGATGATTTCGTAGTCGGGATAGTCTATCTGCATCAGCGAGTGCACGTTGTCGATGATGGTCACCTCCTCGTTGTAGGCCGGTGCGATGATGCTGACGGCGGGTGTCAGGGGCGAGCCCTTCATCTGGTACTTGATGGTCTCGTCGTCGGGCATGTCGATACGCATTTTGTTCTGCGCGCTCTTGCTCTCGAAGATGAAGAACAGGTAACTGAACATAATCATCAACGTGTAACCGAAGATGAGGTAGCAGAACGTGTAGTATATGGCCATCCAGACTGACATGGGCGTGTGTGTTTAGTTCGACATGTTGTAAACGGTTTCCACAGAGGGGTGGTAGGCTTGCTCCTTGTCGAGGCGCAACTTGGCCTGTGTGATGGGGTTGTGGAAGAAGGCGAAGAACTTCTGCTCGTCTTCCTTGGCCTCGCTCTCCAGTTGTTTCACCATCTCGCGCCCCTCCTCGCTGTAGCAGTACATGCAGCGCAGGGCCTCGAAGCGGACGTGGGGGTTGGTGGAGTTCTTGTAGCCGTCGGACAACAGCACGAGTCCGCGGCCCGAGTTCATGCGCGTGACGGCGTGCATGATGGCCACCTTGGTGTCGTCGGGCTGGGTCAGCATGGTGTCGGTGAGCAGTTGCTCGGCCTCGCCATAACCCAGGTAACCCCACGTGCGCGAAATCTCCTCGATGAGTTTCTTGTGCTTGCTCTCGCGGAAGATTTTCTCCAGTTGGTAACAGTATTCGCGCTGGTCGAATCGGCGCATCAGGCGGACGAACATGCACTTCGTGTTGTCGTTCTTCTGCAGTTCGGCCCAGTGGGCCAGGTTGGGCAGTTTCAGTCCGGCATCGCGACGGCGGTTGAGCATGTAGCCCAGTTCAATCTCGTCGTAGATACACGAGTTCTTGTCGAAGAAGTCCGTCTCGAAGTATTCCAGTTCGCTGTCCGAACTCGACATCACCGACAGGTACATGGCCACGCGGCGTATGCGGGTCTGCTTGGATGCCATCAGTTTGTTGAGGACCCACGGACTGATGTAGAGTTTGAAGGTGCGAATCATGGTCATGGCTGCCATCTTGTTCTCCATGCCGCCCAGGCTCACCTCTCCCTCGAGGAAGGTGGGCAGCGAGAAGATGTTGAGCAGCAGTTGCAGGTTATCCTTGCGGTGCGGGCCGTGCTTCTCGTTCTTCAGCAGCCGGCCGTATATCATGCGGCACATGATCCATCGCTGCTTGTCGTTCTTCAGCAGTCCGCGCTTGGCAACTTCGCGTTCGTCGACGTGGAAGCGACTGATGATTTCGTCGCGTGTCATCTGGTGGTCGTAGTCGCCGGAGAACACGTAGTCGATGGCCTCGCCGAAGCGGGCTTCCAGTTTGGCCTCGCCCTTTTCGCGCAGGCGGCGGGCACGCCCGATCCGTTCGAGCCGTATGGTGAGGAACAGGATGACGAGAAACGACCACTGCGTGACCCAGATGGCCGTCTTCACCTCGTAGGGATAGTCATGGAAAATCTCCCGGTAATACGTCCAGTAGTAACTGACGTATGTCGTGAAAACATGCAAATAGTATGTCAGAACCGAGACTGTGTCCATGGTGTTAGTAAACGGCGAAATGGCAGGAGGTGTGCTGCCTCCGGTCATTTCGGTATTTTAAGGTGTCAGGACCTTGAGTCCTTGGGGTTAGTTAATCGTTGTTTGGTTGCCATTCAGGTCAGTCGTTCTTCGTGTAGATGACGTTATAGTTTGAGGTTCCGTCGTTGGCCACTCCTGTGCCGAAGTCCGAGGGTGGTGTGACGGTGCAGTCCCACGGGTTTTTGGCATCGTCGAGGCGTGCGAAGGCGTTGACGTAGCGGTCCGGTGCGCTGGTGAACGTGATGGTCGAGGCGTCCAGGTAGGGCTTCAGGGCATCACGTGTGATGGTGTTGTTATAGTAGTTCCAGACCTCGAAGGTGATGCCGTCGGCATACGTCTCGCGCAGGTACTCGATGACCTCAGCCGTGATGCCGTAGGTCTTGATGCGGATGCCGCCCAGTTCGAAGGTGACCGTGGCACGCACCTCGTGGCCGTTCACTTCGTAGGTGATTTCCTCCGACAGCGGGCTGTGCTTCTCCACCTCGAGTTGGTGCGACAGCACGATGTCCATGTCGTCCACGTCGCAGTAGTACTCTGCCGGTACGGGGATGAACACCTCTACATCAGTAATATCGCGCACGTGGATGCTGAGTTTCGTGGCAATGTAGTCGCCCTCGTCCTTCTTGTCGTTGACCGACAGGTTCACTTCCACCTCGCTCGGTGCCGGGTTGATGATGGGGTCAACGGGAGGCGTTTCGGGGTCGATGGGCTTCAGTTCGGGGTCTTCGGGCGTCTCACCCAGTTTGTTGGCGGGGCTGATCTTCACAATCCAGTCGTTGAACACCCAGTCGCGCTCCACGTCCATGTTCTTGTTGGCGGGATATTTGTCGGTGCCGTGGGCATAGAAGTCGAAGCCTACGTAGTACGAGCCGTCAATCTCCAGGATGATGTACTCGTAGTGGTACTCGCTGTCCGTGGAGTTGTGATAGGCAAACTGCTCGCGGCGGCCGTCGGTGCCCATGTTCGTCATCAGGGTGGTGCCGTAGTACTTCTCGTGCGTCACGTCGTCGGTGTATTCGGTCTGGTTGTCACCGGAGTTGAAGTTGTTGATGTGCTCGTATTCGCCTTCATACACCGTAACCTGCTCTTCGTAGGGCCACCAACTGATGACCTCTGCCTTCAGGTTGTTGAAGGCCTGCAGGTGGTTCATGTGGTCGCTGCCCAGGCCGATGTTGTTGCCGTAGCCGTCGATGTAGGTCTGCTCGCCCTTGTACACCTGCTGTACCCAGAAGTTCTGCCAGTCCACCTTGTAGTTGTTCTTGGCGCCCTCGCGCACCTTGCTGAACTCCTCGATGACCTTGGCGCGCTCCTCGTCCGTAACGTTCGTGGGGCGTTCCCAGTTCTGGTACCACAGGTTGCCGTTCACGTTCGCACCGCGTGTACCGAACGTCGTGCCGATGAGGTTCTTACCGGAATAGACGATAAAGTCGGTCGACTTGACCGGAGCGAAACTTTCGCCCTGTGTTGCGGGTGTCTGCTCGTCGTTGGTGCACGATGTCAGCGCACCGGCGAGTAACGTGGTCAGTGCCACGCAGACAGAAAATACTTTATACTTCATTATTGTGTGTGTTGTTCTAAATCGGGTGCAAAGTTACTACTTTTTTCTCACATGTGGAAATTATTTCCGCCGTTTTTTCTCCCTTCCTACTTTAGTAGGAGTGTTTAGTAGGAGTGTGCGACGGGGCGCATCCTACGCCTCAACTTTTTTGTACTGAGGCACTAACGCCTTCATCACCGCCCAGGCCACCAGATAACTCACGGCGCACACGCAGAAGACAATCATGTAGCCCGCCTCCTTGCCGTCGAAGGTGAGGAAGTGGAAGGCTTGTCCCTGGGCGGCGCAGTAGTCGAAGAAGTGACCCGAACCCCAGTTTATCGCGAACGAGGCGATGCCTCCGGCCATAGTGCCGATGCCCGTGATGGTGCCGATGGTCGACTTGGGGAACATGTCGCCGATGGTCGAGTACAGGTTGGCCGACCACGACTGGTGTCCGGCTCCGGCCAGTCCGATGATGACGGCGGGGAACCAGGCACTCAGGATGCCCAGCGGCTGGGCCAGCAGGGCGGTCAGGGGCAGCAGGGCAAACAGCAGCATGGCCCTCATGCGGCCCGTGTAGGCCTCCATGCCGCGACGTTCGACGAAGTATTTCGGCAGGTAGCCGCCACCGATGCTGAGCACCGTGACTATCAAGTAGAGCACGGAGAGCAGCAGGACGGCTTCGCGCGAGTCGCTCTTGTAGTTGTACTGGTCGCTGAAGTAGGCCGGTGCCCAGAAGAGGAAGAACCACCAAACGCCGTCGGTGAAGAACTTTCCGGCCACGAAGGCCCACGTCTGGCGGAAGGTGAAGCAGTGCCAGTAGGGGATGGCCTCCTCCCTCGGGAGAAGGTTGGGGTTGGGGTCGTTATCATCCTGCCTGATATACGCCAGTTCGGCCTCGTTGACGTGGCGGCTCTCCTCGGGATGGTCGTACATGGCCATCCAGAAGCCCATCCAGATGAAGCCCACGGCACCGATGATGATGAACGACATTTCCCATCCGTAGCGGCTGGCCAGCCAAGGGATGCAGGCCGGGGCCAGCAGGGCGCCGATGGACGAACCGGCATTGAAGATGCTGGTGGCCAGGGCACGGTCCTTCTTCGGGAAGTATTCGGCCGTCACCTTGATGGCAGCCGGGAAGTTGCCCGCCTCGCCCAGGGCCAGCACGAAGCGGCAGGCCATGAACATCCACACCGACACCGCCCCGACGGACAGCATTAGGGCCGAGGCCGTGCGCACGGCTCCCCAGCCGCACAGGGCGTGCAGACAGGCGCCCAGGCTCCAGACAAAGATGGCGATGAGATAGCCCCGGCGCGTGCCTGCCCAGTCGATGAACTTACCGGCAAACAGGCTGATGCCGGCGTAGGCCAGCGAGAAGAATCCCGTGATGAGGCCGTAGTCGCTGTTGGTCCAACCGAAGTCGGGGGCGATGAAGTCTTTCCACGTCAAGCTCAGTACCTGGCGGTCCATGTAGTTCACCATCGTGGCGGCGAACAGCAGGCTGCATATCCACCAGCGCCAGTTAGAAGCAGAAGTATTCTTTTGCATTGTAGTATGAAATGTCTTTAATCATTTGCTGTATGCGTTCTTTCTCATAGCCTTCGAAGGGCAGTTCGCCACGCTCCACGTCGCGGCCCACGAGGTTGCACAGGATGCGGCGGAAATACTCGTGGCGGGGGTAGGAGAGGAACGAGCGCGAGTCGGTGAGCATGCCCACGAAGCGGCTCAGCAGACCGAGCAGCGAGAGGGCGCCTAACTGGCGTTCGATGCCGTCCTTCTGGTCCAGGAACCACCAGCCCGAGCCCCACTGAATCTTGCCCGGAACGGTGCCGTCCTGGAAGTTGCCCAGCATCGTGGCCACCATCTCGTTGTCTGCAGGGTTCAGGTTGTAGAGGATGGTCTTTGTCAGGTACCCCTCGGTGGCCAGGCGGTCGAGGAAGCGCGACATCGCCAGGGCCGTCTGGCTTTGTCCGATGCTGTCGTAGCCCGTGTCGGGGCCCAACTGGCGCATCATGCGGGTGTTGTTGTTGCGCATGGCCCCGTAGTGGAACTGTTGAGTCCAGCCCGAAGCGTTGTCCTGAACGGCAAATATGTACAGCATGGCCGAGCGGAACTTGTTCACTTCCAGTGCGGTGGGCTGCTTGCCTGCCATCGCCGACTGGAATGTCTGTTCGATTTCAGCCTCCGTGTAGGGTTCGGCGTAGAACTCGTTGATGCCGTGGTCGGAAAGTCGGCATCCCTGGCTGTGGAAGAAGTCGTGGCGGCGCTGCAGGGCATCGATGAAGTCCTTCATGTTGCGGATGTCCGTGTCGGCGGCTTGTCCCAGTTTCTCGACGTAGGCGCGGAAGTTCTCGGGCTGCTCCACGGCCATCGCCTTATCGGGGCGCCAGGCGGGCAGCATGCGGGGCGTTTTGTCTGTTGCGCCTGAGTCGCAACGTACGGAACGGTACTGCCGGTGCCAGCGCAGGTCGTCGACGGGGTCGTCGGTGGTGCACACCGTCTCCACGTTGTAGTGCCGCATCAGACCGATGGCCGTCATCTCGGGGTCGTTTTGCAGGCGGTCGTTGCATTGGTCGAAGATTTCGCGTGCCGTCTCCGGGTTCAACGGTTTATCGATGCCGAAGGCCGTCTTCAGTTCCAGGTGTGTCCAGTGGTACAGCGGGTTGCGCATCGTGTAGGGTACGGTCCGGGCCCACGCCTCGAACTTCTCCCAGTCGCTGGCATCCCCTGTTATCAGGCGTTCGGGTATGCCGTTGGTGCGCATGGCGCGCCATTTGTAGTGGTCGCCACCGAGCCAGACCTCTGTGATGGAGCGGAAACGGTGGTCTTCGGCCACCATGCGCGGGTCGAGGTGACAATGGTAGTCGATGATGGGCATCGGTGCTGCCTGTTCGTGGTAGAGTTGCTGGGCCACGGGGCCTTCGAGCAGGAAGTTTTCGTCAATAAACTTTTTCATGGTTTTCGCATTAAGTCTTGCAAAGGTACGATTAAGCGAGCGAAAAACCAAATGTATTTGCAGTTTTCTGTCCGATGCGCCCCAATAATATATGTATCACGCCCTCGCGTGCGTACGCTACGCGCGCCTTGGGCGGAACATTAGTAATCTTATCGGCATAAGATTAGTAATCTTCCGGCCATAAGATTAGTAATCTTACGTGCGAAACATCGGTATGTCTCGATTCGGTGTGAAATAATGTTAAAAAAACATGGATGTTGCGCTTTTTGGGGAATAATGTGTAATTTTATATGCCAAAACCAAAGAAGCCACGTCATGGACAGAAGAAATTTCATGAAAACACTGGGGGCTATGGGGCTGTTCTCCATCGTCCCGCGCGAGGTGCTGGGCGGAAAAGGATTCGTTGCCCCCAGCGACCAACTGACGAAAGCCATTATCGGTGTGGGCGGCATAGGCCGCTCGTCGAGCCACTTCTCCAGCAGCGAGGCCTGCCGGCTAGTGGCCGTGTGCGACGTCGACCGCAAACATCTCGACAACGCTGTGGCGGCCGCCCGGGAGAACCTGCACGAACAGGTGAAGGCCTACGACGACTTCCGCGAACTGATAGCCCAGAGCGGAGCCGACATCATACACATTGCCACACCGCCCCACTGGCACGGCATCATGGCCCTGGAGGCCGCACGTGCCGGCAAGGACATCTGGCTGGAGAAACCCATGACGCGCACCATCGGCGAGGGGCAGGCCGTGGCCGAGGCCGTGAAGCGCTACGGACGCATCCTGCGGCTGAACACCTGGTTCCGCTTCACCGACACGTTCTACGGCCTGGCAACGCCCGTGAAACCGCTGAAGAAACTCATCCAGAGCGGCGAACTGGGCTGGCCGCTGAAGGTGACCGTGAGCGGCGCGACGGGATTCACCTGGAAGTTCTTCTGGGTGGGCAAGGACAACCTGACGGAGCAGCCCGTGCCCAAGGAACTGAACTACGACATGTGGCTGGGCCCCGCTCCCTACAAACCCTATAACGTGCACCGCACGCACCAGACCTTCCGCGGCTACTGGGACTACGACGGCGGCGGACTGACCGACATGGGACAGCACTACCTCGACCCCGTGCAGTACATGCTGGGCAAGGACGAGGACTTCCCCGTCCGCGTGGAAATCGACGCGCCCCAGCAGCATCCCGATGCCGTGGGCATCTGGCACCGCATCACCTACACCTACGCCGACGGTTGCCAGATAGTGCTCGAAGGCGAGGGCTTCGAGAGCAAGGGCAAGGTGCCCTACATCGAGGGCCCGAAGGGCAAGGTGTACAAGGGCTTCGAGTGCACCATCCCCCGTGTGCAGGAACTCATCAACGAACTGCCCGACCCCGAACCCCAGCGGACGGACTTCCTCGACTGCGTACGCACGCGCCAGAAGTTTGCCCTCAACGAGCAGAACGGCCACCACAGTTGCACGCTGGTGAACATGGGCGCCATCGGTCTGCGCCTGGGGCGCCGCGTGCTGAACTTCGACCCGCAGACGCAGCGCTTCATCGGCGACGATGCCGCCAATGCCCTGATCAACCAACCCATGAGAGGCGAGTGGAAAATCTAGAACGGCCTAGGATAACCTAGGATTTCCTAGGACAACCTAGTCAAGAACAATTAAAAAAGGAAAAGCAATGAAGAAACTTACATATATCACTCTGTTCCTGGCCGTGATGCTCGGCCTGAACTTCACCGCTATGGCCCAGGACGGGCGCAACCGCGTGGCCTCCACCATCGTGGCCGACGGACTGGCCCAACTGCCAGCGCAGAACCTCGACGCCCTGGAACAGGTGATGGGCGAAATTGCCGGCATCGGTTCGGAGGGCATCGGCATGCTGGTGCAGTACCTCAACGACAGCGAGGAGGGTAAGGGCGCCACGTTCGAGTACGCCATAGACGGACTGACGAACTACGTGAGTGCTAAGGGGCGCGAGGCCCTGCGCGCCACCATTTGTGAAGGACTGAAGAAGGGTATCGCCACGGCCAAGACCAATGCCCGGCGGGCCTTCTACGTGCAGCAGTTGGGCAAGATAGCCACAGCGGCCGAGGTGCCCTTCCTGGAGACGCTGCTCACGGACAGTTACCTGAAGGAGTACGCCCTCGCCGCCCTGACGCCCTTCGGAAAGGGCAAGTCCGACAGCCGCATAGAGGCCTTGGACAACAAGTCGGCCAGCATCGCCGCCCTGCGCAGCAAGGTGGAGTCGGCAACGTCCTCCAAACAACCCGGCCTGCTGCTGAAGGCCCTGAAGAGCCCCGACCGCAACATCCGCACCAATGCCTTGTCGCTGGCCGACGAACTGAAACTGACGGGTTTCGATGCGCAGGTGCTGAAGGTCTATCCGAAACTGAAAACCGATGCCCAGGCCGACGTCCTCCGCTGGCTGGGCAATA
>JAFSXQ010000114.1 GCA_017444005.1 Bacteroidaceae bacterium
GAGACTTCCGTACATTATTATATATACGCGCGTACGCGAGAGCGGGCGAGAGTGTGGTAAATTCTCCTGTTTCCCGCCCTCTTGGAAGTCCATCCGAGGATGCACAGGGCGGAAAGACGGACGAGGGCGGACGACGGGCTGACCGACAGACCGGAAATTGACAGACAGAAACATCAAAAGAATAATGGGAAAAAACTTTTTGGGAAACTTTTACTATAGGCAAGAAGTGTTAATGCACTAATAAATAATGAGTTGAGATTTTGTTTTGGAAAACTTTTATTTTTGCCTGCATTTTCTGATGTTTTATTTTGGTTAATTCGGAGAGGTTTTCTAACTTTGTAGTCGATTTCGGATGATATGGAAATCCGCCTAACGCGAAACAAACAGAACCAACACATAGCACCATCTAACAAGTATGATTGTCATTAAACGGGACGGCTCGAAGGAGGAGTTTAACAGAGCCAAAATCAAAAACGCCATTATCGGGGCGTTCCAGTCGGTTTCCGACCTGGATGAAGAGAAGATAAAGAGTGTGGCCACAGACCTGAGCGAGAGCATTTCGGTGCGCGACGGGTTTACGGTGGAGGAAATCCAGAACCGCGTGGAGCTGGCGCTGATGCAGAACGGCTACTATCGCGAGGCCAAGTGCTACATCCTGTATCGCCAGCAACATGCCGAGGCACGCTTCATCAAGGAGCGTATCGACTACATGAACGAGTATAGCCGCTCGAGCGACAATGCCGCCACGGCCAGCGAGACGGATGCCAACGCCAACGTGACGATGAAGAACGTGGCCAACCTCGAGGGCGAGGTCTATAAGACCACCAACCGCGTCATCCAGCGCCAGCGCATGAAGGACAAGCTGAACCAGATGTTCCCCGAGGTGGCCAAGCAATATGAGCAGGACCTGAACCACCATATCATCTACACGCACGACGAGGCCTCGACCCCCGTGCTGAAGCAGTACTGCATGGCCGTATCGCTCTATCCGCTGATGACCGAGGGCGTGGGCAACATCGACGGTGTCACCCCCGGCCCGCCCAACGACCTGCAGTCCTTCTCGGGTCAGATTACGAACCTGACCTTCCTCCTCTCGTCCCAATGTAAGGGCGCCGTAGCCTTTGGCGAATATTTCGTGGTGCTCAACTACTATATTATATCCGAGTTCGGTCCCCAGTGGTACGACCACCTGGACGATGTGGCCACCACGGAGTGCTGCCTGCAGAAGCGTACCGTGCGCGACCATATCCTGAAGGCCTTCAAGCAGTTTATCTGGGGCATCAACCAGCCGGCAGGCAACCGCAGCTATCAGTCGCCCTTCACGAACGTAAGCTACTACGACCACACCTACTTCGACAGCCTCTTTGCCGACTTCTGCTATCCCGACGGCACACGACCCGAGTGGAAGGCTGTGGACACGCTGCAGCGCATGTTCATGAAGTGGTTCAACCAGCTGCGTCTGAAGCAGGTGCTCACCTTCCCCGTGGAGACAATGGCTATGGTCTATGACCCCGAGACAAAGGACATCATCGACAAGGACTACAAGGAATTCACCGCCGAGATGTATGCCGAGGGCCACAGCTTCTTCACCTACATCTCGGACAGCGCCGACTCGCTGGCCTCCTGCTGCCGCCTGAAGAATGAGCTC
>JAFSXQ010000115.1 GCA_017444005.1 Bacteroidaceae bacterium
GGAGTGAAGCGGGCTATCTCGGCCTGCTCGAAGAAGCGGGTGAACACCCGCTCCTGCAGGGCGGCGGGTCGCTCCATCAGCCGCGTCAGGTTCTTCAGCACGAAAAGCCATTTGTCGTACATGGAGACCAGTTCGTCCTCGGTCTTGCTGAACTTGGGCATTTCGAGATAGACGTAGGTCAGCTTGTCGTAAAACACATGCTTGTCCTCCACGTCCATCAGCTTCACCTCATGGTGGAAGCAGTCCTTGCCGTACTCGTCGCCAGGGAATACGAAGTTCAGTATGCCTACAGTATAGACATTGTTCAGGTGGAAGTCCCAGTCGGAGCCCACCTTGCCCTGCTCGATTATCGGGAAGGCAGAATAGAACACGCTGCGGTCTTTGAAGAAGTCTTGGCTGGCCTTCTGCATCTCGACGATGAACCGCTCGCCGTTCTCGCCCTCGCAATAGACGTCGAACACGGCGCGGCGCTCGCCGTAGGCCTCCATCTTCTCCGTGGGCAGATAGCGCAAGTCCTTCACCACCTGTCGCGGCTCGTCGGGCGACTGCTGGGCGGAGTGGTCGAAAAGCGCGTTGAGCAGGCTGATGAGCAGCTCCTTGTTCGGCTCCGTGCCGAACAGTTTTTTGAACCCGAAATCGGTGTAGGGATTCACATATCTTTCGTGCCTCTGTTCTTCCATATCAATAAATCATCGCAATTCGGCCACAAAGATACGCATAATTACAGAAACCGCAAAACTTTTTGCGGAAAAGTTCAAGGGCGGAAAGTGAACATACCATTCGAACATACCATTCGTCACTTTTTTCCGCAGAATATCCCAGAAGTTTGGAGAACCCTGCAACTATCTGTAATTTTGCAGCCGGGCGTTGACTGGAACGTGGACGGCCTTTTCGACAAGACCAAGACGCTTAGTAGCACCACGGAAACAAGCCTCACCCCCAGCCCCTCTCTCGGAGGAGAGGGGAGTATATACAACAATCGCGGAGAAGGAATGGTAGATGTAACCACTCCCCTTCCCATCGCGGGAGGGGCTGGGGGTGGGGCTTTTCGTACCATCGAGAACAACACCCTCAGCAGCAACAACTTCTGGGCCACGAAGCTCATCCTCAGCTATCCTGTGTGGAAAGGCAGTCTCAGCGTCGGCGGCGAGTACAGCTACAACCACCGCACCGATGCCTACTCCTTCCTTTCGGCCGAGGCGCTACCGGTGAAGGCTACTGACACGGAAATTAATGAGAAGTCGGCTGCCGCCTTCGTGGAGTATGGCCGACAGTTCGATCTCTCAACCCTCAACTCCCATCTCTCAACTCTGTATGTCCAAGTGGGTCTGCGCTACGAACACCTCACCAACGACTACTTCAACTTCGGCGTGCGCGAGGACGAGGTCTGCCGCGACTATGGCGACTGGTTCCCCACCGCCACGCTCTCCATGCCTGTGGGCAAGGTGCAACTCTCGCTCTCCTATCGCAAGGACATCGAGCGACCGGGCTATTCGAACCTCACCAGTTCGACGGTCTACATCAACCGCTACACCTACCAGAGCGGCAACCCCTACCTGCGACCCACCTATACGCACAACCTCTCGCTCAACGCAGCCTATAAATGGGCAGGCTTGGTCGTGACCTATTCGCACACCAAGGACAATGTGACGATGGACACCGAGCAAATCCCAGGCGCAGACGATCCGATGGTGAGCCTCGTCCGTTACATCAA
>JAFSXQ010000012.1 GCA_017444005.1 Bacteroidaceae bacterium
CAACATCATCCCCGAGACCTATATCGACTACGAAGAGAACCCGACAGAGTACTCGCTGAACACGCTGCAGACCGTCGTCCGCGTCCACACCCGCGTCAGCGACCTCTACAACAACCCCTACAACCAGTTGGAGGAGCAGTTGCGCCTCTCCATCGAGAGCATCAAGGAGCGCCAGGAGTGGGAACTCATCAACAACAAGAAGTTCGGTCTGCTGGCATCGGTGAATCCGGCCTACCGCATCGGCACCCGCTATGGCGCCCCCACGCCCGACGACCTGGACGAACTGCTCTCCCTCGTCTGGAAGGAACCGGCCTTCTTCATCGCCCATCCCCGTGCCATCGCCGCCTTCGAGCGTGAATGCACGTGGCGCGGCGTGCCCCCTGTGACGACGGACCTCTTCGGCACGAAGGTCATCCTCTGGCGCGGTGTACCTCTGATTCCCAGCGACAAGGTTGAAGTCGAAGGCCAGTACCTGACCGGTCGTGGCGTAGGCACCACGAAAATCATCCTGGTGCGCGTCGGAGAGAAGAACCAGGGCGTAGTGGGCCTGCACCAGAGCGGCATCCCCGGTGAGATTGCCCCCAGCCTGTCTGCCCGCTTGATGGGGCTCGACAAGTTCGGCGTGGCTTCGTACCTGCTCACCAAGTACTTCTCGCTGGCCGCCCTGACCGACGACGCCATCGCCGTACTGGAGAACGTCGAGGTGGGTTACTACCACGATTATCAGCACCGCAACGCTGTCGCCAAATGAGAAGTGAAGAGTGAGAAGTGAAGCATTTGCTACCGCACGACGTGTGCGCAGCAATTATGAATTGTGAATTATGAATTGACACGTGCGCAGCAATTATGAATTGTGAATTATGAATTATGAATTAATAAACGGCTACGGGCTGGAGGACCCGACGTTCGCCCTCTTGCGCGAGGTGGCACAAAAGTACTGCCCGGAGGAACTGCAACAGGAGCGCAAGGAAGCCTTCCCGCTGCCCGACGAGCAACTTGACCTGTCTGCCATCCAGACCACAGAGCCCTTTGGCATCGGCATACCCGAAACGCAGAAGTTGCAAGACCTGCGCTACGACGAGGCCGACACGCTGGATGCCGACCAGATAAAGCGCGACTTCCCCGTCCTGCAGCAGAAGGTGAACGGGCACGACCTCGTCTGGCTCGACAACGGGGCCACGACGCAGAAGCCCAACCAGGTCATCAACAAGATTTCGGATTACTACCGCACGTATAATTCGAACATCCACCGCGGGGCCCACACCCTGGCTGCCCGGGCCACCGACGCCTACGAGGAAGCCCGCGAGAAGGTGCAGCGCTTCATCAACGCCGCCAGCAGCGAGGAAATCATCTGCGTGCGCGGCACCACGGAGGGCATCAACCTGGTGGCACAGACCTACGGACGACAGTATCTGACGCCGGGCGACGAGGTCATCGTCAGCGAACTGGACCACCACGCCAACATCGTGCCCTGGCAACGCATCTGCCAGGAGCGGGGAGCCACCCTGAAGGCCATCCCCACGGACAAGAACGGTGACCTGATACTCTCCGAACTGGAACGGCTCATCACACCGCGCACACGCTTCGTCTCCGTGGGACATGTCAACAACACCTTCGGCACCATCAACGATGTGCAACGCATCATCGACGTTGCCCACCAGCACCAGATTCCGGTGCTCATCGACGGGGCGCAGTCCATTGCCCACACGCCGGTCGACGTGCAGCAACTCGGAGCCGACTTCTTCGTCTTCAGCGGCCACAAAATCTACGGCCCCAACGGCATCGGCGTCGTCTATGGCCGTAAGGAGTTGCTCGACAAGATGCAGCCCTGGCAGGGCGGTGGCAACATGATTAAGGACGTGACCATCGAGCGCACGGAGTACAACGTGCCGCCCGCCCGCTTCGAGGCCGGAACTCCCAACGTGGCCGACGCCATCGGACTCGGGGCAGCCCTGGACTACGTCAGCCGTCTGGGCATCCGCAACATCGAGGCCCACGAGCACCGGCTCACCGAATACGCCCGCGAACAGTTGGCCCTCATCCCCGGCCTCACGCTCATCGGCAACCCCAAGCAGCGCGTCTCGGTCGTGTCGTTCGTGCTCGACGGCATCCCCGTGCCCGAGGTGGGCACACTGCTCGACAAGGAGGGCATAGCCGTGCGCGCCGGTCACCACTGCGCCCAGCCCGCCCTGCGCGCCCTGGGCTATGAGATGAGCGTGCGCCCCACCTTCGCCCTGTACAACACCCGCGACGACGTGGACAAACTGGTCATTGCCCTTCGCAAGATTGTAGGACAATCGTAAACTGTAAATAGAAAAGTGAAGTACGAAACGAACATCCTGACCACGAAATACCCGAAGGCCGACCCCTATGGCGCGCTGTCGATGCCCGTCTACCACACGGCAGCCTTCGAGTTTCCCTCGGCCAAGGCCATGAGCGATGCCTTCTGCGGCCGTTCGATGGCCCCCAGTTACTCCCGCATCGCCAATCCGACGACGACCCACCTGGAAGAACGTGTGCGCCAACTGACCGGAGCCGTGAGCGTCACCGCCCTCAACACGGGCATGACGGCCATACACTACGCCCTGACAGCCGTCAGCGCTGCCGGACTGAACATCGTGGCCTCGAAACACCTCTTTGGCAACAGCGTTTCGCTCCTGCGCGACACGCTGGGCACCCTGGGGGTGGAGGCGCGCTTTGCCGACTTCACCGACCTGGCCGAGGTGCAGCGCCTCATCGACGACAAGACCTGCGCCCTGTTCTTCGAAATCATCACCAATCCGCAACTCTTCGTGGCCGACATCCGCGCTCTGGCCGACGTGGCCCATGCGGCTGGCGTCCCCCTCATTGCCGACACCACCATCGTCCCCTTCCCTGCCTTCCGGG
>JAFSXQ010000116.1 GCA_017444005.1 Bacteroidaceae bacterium
CAGGGCGTAGCCGAGTATGCAGCCGAAACCGATGCCCAGCAGTTTCCAGACTTTCCACTTCATCACCTTCAGCCACAGGAGGTCGATGGCCACACCGATGTACACACCGGGTAAGGCCCACAGGAACTGCCGTTCCTTGGTCAATTCCTCCAGCCCCACAACCTCCTCGTACCAGATTTCCTCCAGCGTGTGCTCGCAGCCCAACCGCAGTTCGCCGATGGCCGTCACCACTAGAATGGGCACGACATTGCGGTAGGTGAATATCTTCAGCGAGACGTACGGATTGCTGACGTTGGCCAGGCGGTGCAGAATGACGGCGCCCAGCACGAGCGATACCCCGACAATCAGGCGCAGGTTGCGGCTCGACATCCACATGCGGTAGTCGCCATAGACCATCACGTAACTGACCATGAGCATGAGCAGACTGATGAGCAGGCCGGAGAGGAAGTCGATGCCCCTGAGCGGCAGGCGCTGCGGCATGGGGCAGAAGGGACGGCACAGGGTGAGTTGGGTGAGCAGGATGAAGGACATCGTGCCCACGGTGAACACGTGCATCATCTGCCACGTGAAGTGGTGGGCAAACCAGGCGGCCAGGAATCCGCTGCCCTCGATGGCCGTCAGCAGCACGATGTGCAGGACGGGGAAGAAGACGGCGAAATCGCGCCGCGGGGTTATCCACAACTGGATGTTCGACATACACTCGAAGGTGCCCTGCAACTTAGCCATGCCGGAGATGAAGCACACGACGAGCAGCACGGGCATCGACGTCGTGTGCATGGTGATGAGGTTGCACGCGGCGATGGTGATGGCCGCTCCGCACAGCAGTTGCTGGTTGGTGAAGCGGAACTTCATGCGGAACAGCATGGGGAAGTAGATGGCCATGCCGGCCAATCCGGCATAGAGCAGCATCAGCAGGTCCTCAATCATGAAGCCCGTGGTGCCGCGTATGGCGTCGAGCGCACCCAGGTACATGCCGCTGGTGAACTGTACGCACAGAACCGTGACGACGTAGATCCAGGGCTGGATGCGCTTGGGCACCCAGGGCCGGAACATGGGCATCATGAAGCCCATGCCCGCAGGTGGGGGAGGAGGGAGAGGAAGCATTATCAATTCATAATTAATAATTCATAATTCATAATTGACAATTAGTACTTCACTTCGCATTCCACGTTATATCCGGCGTGCAGTTTCGCGAGTTTCTCGGCCTCGTTGCCGTCGAGCGAGATGCGCACCGTCACGCGCTGCTCCACCTTCACGAAGTTGCCTGTGGCGTTGTCGATGGGCAGGAGCGAGAAGGCCGAGCCCGTGGCATCCGAGATGCGTTCCACTGTGCCCGTGAACTCTTCGTCGGGCACGGCATCGGCCTTCATCACGACTTTCGAGCCAACCTTGATGTGGGGCAGTTGGCTCTCCTTGTAGTTGGCCTCCACCCACTTCTCGTCGTCCGACACGATGTTCACCAGCGTCTGCCCGGGTTGCACCAGTTGGCCCTCCTGGATGTCCTTCGTGCCCAAGACACCATCGCAGGTGGCCGTGATGTAGCAGTACGAGAGGTTCAGCCGGGCCAGGTCGACGGCGGCGCGTGCCAGTTCCAGTGCCGCATTGGCGGCCGAGAGATGGTGGTGCTGCTCGGCCTTCACCAGATGCTGTGCCGCACGCGAGCGCTGCACCTGCTCATAGCGTGCCTTGGCTGACAGGTAGGCCGTGTGCACGTTGTCGTACTGCTGTTGTGTGACGGCATCCTCGGCCAACAGTTTCTCGAAGCGACGGTCCTCGCGCAGGGCATTCTCCATCTGTGCGCGGGCTTCCTCTATGCCGGCCTCCGTCACCTGTATGTTGCCTTCGGTGGTCTCGATGCTGCTGCCCGTGGCCTTGCTGCCCTGTTCGGCGCGTGCCAGGTCGGCCTCGGCCTGTGCCAGACGAAGGCGGAACTCAGCCGGTTCGATGATGGCCAGCGTGTCGCCTTTCTTTACAGATTGGAACTCCTGGAACCGAACCTCGCGGATGAAGCCCTGCACGCGGGTGTTCTGCGGGGTGATGTGCTGGCGGACACGGGCATTGTCGGTGAACTCCACGTTGCCGAAATGGGTGAACTGCAGGAATACGACGGTGGCTCCCACGAGCAGGAAGCACACGATGACGGTGTTGTAAATCAGTGTTGTAAGTCTATGCTTTTCCATAATCTTTCTTATAAGGTTCCTGTAATGTATTTGAGGTTATAATAGTTGTATAGTAGTTTGATGCGGCTGTTCACGAGTTGGATTTGGGCATCGAGCCGCTGGTTGGCGGCGTCCACCATGTCCGTCACCAGTGCCAGTCCGTTCTGGTAGCGGTTGCTGATGACGTCGTAGTTCTGTTGGGCCAGTTCCACGCTCTTCTGGCTCGTCTCCAGTTCGCTTTGGGTCGTCAGCAGGTCGGTGTAGGCCGCCTGCACGGCATTCTCCACCTGTTCTGCGGCCACCTGCTGCTCGTGGCGCGCCGTCTCGGTGGCCAGTCGGGCCTGTCGCACTTTCTTATTATTCTTGTAGAGTGCGCCGAAGCGGTACTTCACGCCCACACCCACGAAGAAGTAGTTCAGGTTTTTGTTCAGGTTCGGTATCTCCACCGTGATGGGGCCGTCCAGGTGCTCCTCGGCCACGAGGGCAATGCTGGGGCGGCGCGCACTCTTCTCCAGGCGCACCTTCTGCTCGCTCATCTCGGTGCCCAGTTGTGCCTTTCGGAGGGCTGGCGCGTTGTCGGCCGCTGCCTGTTGCCAATGGGCCTCTGTGCTCCCGGTCTTCTCTGCGTTCTCTGTGTCCATCTCAAAGGCTTCCGTGGGCAGGATGGTTACGTCCTCGTCGATGCCCAGCGCCGTCAGCAGTTGGTGGTTGACAATCCGGGCCTGGTTCTGCACCTGCGTGCGCCCCAGTTTCAGGCTTTCCATCTGCAACTCGTAGCGCGTCAGGTCGTTCTTGAGCACCACGCCCTCGGCCTGCCGCTTCCGGGTGTGTCCGATGAGCGTCTCGGTCAGCCGGATGTTCTCGTCGAACACACGTTCCTGGTTTCGGAGGTTGTGCAGTTGCAGGTAGTAACCGGTAATCAGCATCCTGACGCGCTGGCGGTTGTCGGCCGCGTTGGTTTCGGCCATAGCCTTGACCAGTTGGCTCAGGTTGATGCCGCTCTGTATGGCCCCGCCCGTGTAGATGGGCATTGATGCCGTCAGGGCAAAGTTGTTGCCGTAGTGGGGGATGTGTACGCCGAAGCCGTTGGTGAAGTTGCGGTCGGTGATGCGTCCGCCGCCCAGGTACGAGAACGCCATCGACGCATCCACGTCGGGCAGGCGTTCGGCCTTGGCCACACTGATGCCAGCCTCGGCCTCGCGAATGGCCGACTGGAAACTCTTGATGGAGGTGTTGTGCTCTTCCGCGGTGCGGAACAGACCGTTGAGCGACATCGTCAACTCCCGGCCCTGAGCCATCAGCCTCCCTTGGGTGCCCACGGCCATCAGTATAACGGCCATGAGCAGGGATTTCTTGCTCATATTAGTAATGTATTAGTAAATTATAAGGAACGGAACAGGCCCTCCGTATGGGGGAGGTCGGACGGGCGTCTGTTCAATGCTGACAACTGCGCCCCCATTTATGAAAAGCATGAATGGGATTAATCTGGTGAATCTCCAAATTGTGGTAGCGTAGTGACATCTGTTTTC